>CAYGTH010000102.1:0-17837 GCA_964352745.1 uncultured Bacteroidia bacterium | reverse complement strand
ATCCGATTCCTGATTTTTCCGAAATGCCGCAGTGGGCTGAAGTCTGTTTTTTTTCAATAAATCCCGCAAGCCTGAAATAATAATCTGACCCTGACCGAAAATAAAAAAAGCCTTCGCACATGCGAAGGCTTTTTTTATTCATGGGAAAGAAGGTCCTACTCTTCAGCAGGCTTTTCCTCTGTTTCAGCGGCGGGTGCTTCTTCAGCAGCTACCTCTTCAGGCGCTTCCTCAGTTGCAACTACTTCTTCTTCAGCGGCTACTTCTTTCTTGGTCTTCTTCTTAGCCTTAGCTTTAGGCTTTTCTTCAGCAGGAGCTTCCGCTACTTCTTCTACAACAGGTTCTGCTGCAGATTCTTCAACGGGTGCTTCTTCCTTTTTCGCTTTCGCTTTAGCGGCAGATTTCTTCTTTGGAGCGGGCTTGTCAGCTTGCTCATTCGCTTCCATCTGCTGTTTGAGCTTGGCAAGCGCATCGATATCTCCCAATGTAGTCGTACTGGCTTTGGAAGATCCGCTTCCGCTACCTACTGCCGGTGCCTTGCCACGCTTGGTTCCCCCACCAGATGGAGGCGTTTGCTTTGACTTAGCTGGTGTAGCCTCTTCTTGCCAGGTCCGTGTATGACTCAGCACCAGCCGCTTGGCGTCTTTGTTAAATTCGATTACAACGAATTCGTTTGCGTCGTCAACTTTCAATGGCTCCAGTCCTTCATCAGCTTTCAAATGCTTGGAAGGAACAATTCCTTCAACTCCATAGTCGAGCTCGACAATGGCGCCTTTTCCATCAATCTTCTTAATGGTTCCTTTGTGAGCGGAGCCCAGGGTGAAGATAGATGCGAATGTTTCCCAAACGTCTTCTGTCAGTTGCTTATGGCCAAGGCTGAGTCTGCGGTTATCTTTATCGATATCCAACACGACTACATCCAGCTTGTCTTCTACTTTTACGTACTCTGAAGGGTGGCTGAATTTCTTGGTCCAGGAGAGGTCCGAAATATGTACCAATCCGTCAACGCCTTCTTCCAGTTCTACGAACAGACCATAGTTTGTCATGTTCCGTACGATTCCCTGGTGAACGCTGGAGACAGGGTATTTGATTTCAATATCTGCCCATGGATCAGTAGTAAGCTGCTTGAGTCCGAGGGACATCTTGCGCTCATCCCGATCAATGTTAAGGACCATGGCTTCAAGCTGGTCACCTACTTTGAATACATCTGTAGGATTCTTACCATGCTGTGACCATGACATTTCACTGGTGTGGATCAGTCCCTCTACTCCCGGCATGATTTCGAGGAATACCCCATAATCTGCGACAGTAACAACTTTTCCGGTAACCTGTGATCCTTCTGCGACTGTTTCAGGCAGTGATTCCCACGGATGGGCTTGCAGCTGCTTCATACCGAGGCTGATACGCTTCTTGGCATCATCGAAATCGAGGACAACAATGTTGACCTTTTCATCGAGATCCAGCACATCTTCGGGATGATTGATCCGTCCCCAGGAAATATCGGTAATGTGCAAAAGGCCATCCACGCCACCGAGGTCGATAAAGACCCCAAAGTTGGTCATGTTCTTGACAGTTCCTTCCAACACCTGACCTTTTTCCAGGTTTTGCAGAATTTCTTTGCGTTGCTCTTCGAGTTTTTCTTCGATCAGCACTTTGTGAGAAACTACCACATTTTCATAGGCGTGATTGATTTTCACTACCTTGAATTCCATGGTGCGTCCTACGTAGGCGTCAAAGTCACGAACGGGCTTAACGTCGATCTGAGAACCGGGCAAGAAGGCTTCGATTCCATTGATATCAACCACAAAACCTCCTTTGGTGCGGCGCATAACCATACCATTGAGGATCACATCGTGGTCCATAGACGCATTGATTTGTTCCCAGGAGCGCATGCTTTTTGCCCGTTTCCGGGAAAGGATCAGCTGGCCATCCTGGTTTTCAACGCTTTCAATGAAAACTTCGACGTGATCACCGGGCTTAAGATCTTCCATATCCCGGAATTCGGAATTTGGAACGATCCCTTCAGATTTGAACCCAATGTTAAGAATGGTTTCTTTATCGCCAATACTGACTACAGTACCTTCGACAATTTCATTCTCATTAAATTCCCTGAGCGTACCACTGTACAGGTCTTCGAGACGCTTTCTCTCTTCATTAGAGTAATCATCTTCGTCGGCCCACCAGTCGTCGTCGTCATCGTCTTCCTGTTGGCTGCGAATTTCTGAAACGACATCTGTTTCATCCGTTTCGTCAGCTTCATCTTCAACGGTTTCTGCTACGACTTCAGCCACAGGGGCTTCTTCTTCGGGGGCAGAGTCTTCGGTTTGAGACTCCGTTGTTTGCAGGACTTCTTCCGTGGATACTACCTGCTCCTCAGATTGAGGTTTTTGTTCTTGAGGTTCTTCTAAATTGTTTTCGGTTTCTTCTACCATTTATTAGGTCTCCTTTCTGTACAGTCCTTACTGAACTGCGCCGCAAAGTTAAACATATTTTGATGGTAATACCAAAAATAAGACGAGCCGAAATTCAATTTCGGCTCGTCTTATTTCGGATAAGGGGAATTAATCCCTGTATTTTTCGAATCTGGGGTCTTCAGAGACCGAAGCAAATGCGGGATTATTGAATATTCCGGCTTTTAAATCCGGGTCAATTGCGATTGCCTGATCGAGATATTCGACAGATTTTCGGGTCCAACCCTTGTAAGCTGCGATAATCGCGAGGTTGAAATACGGAGCGGCCTGGTCTTGCTTCAGGGCTATTGCAGCTTCAAAATCGCTCTGCGCTTCCATTATCATGTTTGCGCGGAGCCTGGCTACTCCCCGATTGTTCATGTTCTCTGCGGTTGGTGTGTTGCCTTCCAGCAAGGCATCATATTCAACCAGTGCAGCACTGAGCAATCCGATTTTATCCATCAGGATTGCGCGGTTGAAAAAGAGGGGGCGATCCCCTGGGTTTTGTTTGATTTGAGCAGTAACGGACTCGTAAAGTGCTTTGCGTTCTTCAAAACTATAGGTATCTGCAAATACAACTTTATAGCCCTGAGCAGCCAGGTTATATGCGGAGTTGCCGCCTCTTACCTGACTTGCCGTTTCGAGGTCAGCGATCGCCTTATCGTATGCTTTATCGGCCAGATGATAGGTGGCGCGCATGGCATATAGATTAGGGGTAGCTTTCTTGGTCAATACCTGATTCAATGTTGCAAGCGTCTCAGCGGTAGAAGCGCTACCGTCGTGTGCCTTGACCTGCATGACCGTATTGGCCACAGTTTTTAATTCTGCGGAAGCCAGGGGCAACCACTTATTGTAGCGAGAAAGGGTTACTCCTTCTCCAGCATATGAAAACTCTAGCAAGGCGAAAGTATGGCGTGCTTTGATCAGCACCTCCTCAACGAGGGTTTCCCAGAAAGGGACTTTCCGAAGTTCGGCTTCTTTTGCATCATTTTCAATGTCGCTATTGACGATTGCCAATACCTGATCTTTTTCTTCGGCTGTAAGGCTGGATAACTGAGTGAGTTGTTTTACCCGATCCCAGTCTTCTCCCATACCCGTCGCTGTAATTTCCAGGCCTTCTAACTCCCCATTGAGAACTTTAAGCCCTTCCTTGACAGCATTTGCCCGATCTTCAGAAAGTTTGAGGTTCAGACTTTCTTTACCACCGGGAGAGGCAAATCCTTTCAGGTCAATCCGACTCACACGATAGTTAGTGACTTTGAACTGGCTGATATAATTCTGTAAAAGAGTCGTCGTAAAAAGGGAATCATCTACTTCAAATGAATTTTCGTCAAAGGACACATCTAGGGTTCCGGTAAATCCTTCATAGAAGTATTCTTCATCCTGAACTTTTATCTCAGGATAATCCACAACGGATTGTAAGTCTGTGTTTTCCCACGGAATGCTGGTACAGCAAGTGGGCGCAGCCGTCCCGAGTGGAGTAGCATCTGTAGAACAGAAAAAGCTTTTCAGCTCTCCTTTTTTATTATACTTCGCAATAGAGAAGGAAAGGTACAATTGCTTTCCTGCCAGTTCGGCTCCTGCGAGTGGAAACTTATACAGGAAAAAGGGCTTGCGATTTTTTAGAAAATAAGCCCGGTCTACAATCAATGTACCGATGGTACCTTCAGGGGTGCCTTCCAGATCTGCAATTCTGCCGGCTGCTTTATAGCTCGCATTTACATGCACGGCTACTCCTTTATCCAGGTAGGTTGGATAATTAAAGTCTTCGTCTAAGCGGAATAATAAAGAATCGTCTTTGATTTCAAATTGTCCTGGCTCCAAATAATAATAGGAAAAATCGCTATTATCATATTTGCTTATCTGAAGCTGATTGGGAGTACTATTACTCTGAATCACCTTATTTACATCCTGAGTAAAGCTTTCACAGGTGTTGGTGTGTTTCTCACCCCGGTACTTGACCGAATTGATAAAACCATCAGGCTTACAGGCAGATAATAGTACTGTTACGCCTAGCAAAAGAGCCAACAACCTGGAGGTAGAAGCTTCTCTTGTACATGCAAACTTAAAGTTCATATGATCTTGGATTGAGATAGATTTGGGAGGTCTACAATATTACAAAACTATAAAAAAAATAAACTATCAGGCATATCGTAAATTATTTCCCGCATTTTTAACATAAATTCCATTATATAAAGTAACGAGAAATCCCGTACTTTCGGTCAAAATATCGCAAAAGAATTTTGGCTACTAACCTAATCATCCTGTGCACATTACCTCTAAACTTCCCAATGTAGGAACGACCATTTTTACCATAATGTCAGCACTGGCTACTAAGTCGGGCGCGATAAATTTATCTCAAGGGTTTCCTGATTTTTCTTGTGATGAAAAATTGCATCGGCTGGTCACTCACTATATGACTACGGGGAGAAATCAGTATGCGCCGATGGCGGGAGTAATCGAACTTAGGGAGGCTGTTGCCCGTCTGGTGTCGGATGAATATGGGGCGAATTACCACCCTGAAACAGAGGTGACTATTACTTCTGGGGCCACTGAGGCCATTTTTTGTGCCATTACAGCTGTGGTAAAAGACGGGGATGAAGTGATTGTTTTGGAGCCTGCATACGATTCTTATATTCCCGCTATCGAACTCTGTGGGGGGACACCGGTATGTGTATCCCTCGAACCCCCTGATTACGGAATCAACTGGGAGCAGGTAAAAAAACTGATCAATCAGCGTACCCGGGCGATCATGCTCAATAGTCCTCACAATCCGACCGGATCTACGATTTCAGCAGAGGACCTCAGGACATTAGAACGAATCATCGAAGGCAAGGATATTATTGTCATCAGCGATGAAGTATACGAGTACATTATTTTTGATGGACACAATCACCAAAGTGTTTCCCGGTTTCCTGGTTTGGCAGCCAAAAGTATGGTGATTTCCTCTTTTGGGAAGACACTTCACACCACGGGCTGGAAAGTTGGCTACTGTTTGGCTCCGGAATATTTAAGCATAGAATTCCGGAAAGTGCATCAATATGTGACCTTCTCAACGAGTACGCCTTTTCAATTGGCGATAGCAGACTATCTCAATCAGGAGCGGGATACAATTGCAGATTTGCGCAACTTTTACCAACACAAGCGCGACTTATTTCTGGAACTGACTGCCGGAAGCAGGTTTGAACCGTTTGCGAGTAAAGGCACCTTTTTCCAATTGATGAGTTACCAACGAATCAGCGATGAGCAGGATACGGAATTTGCTAAGCGGATGACTACTGAATATGGCGTCGCCTGTATTCCGGTTTCAGTGTTTTACCGATTTCAGGAAGACCGTGGAGTGGTTCGGTTTTGTTTTGCCAAAAACGATGCTACCCTCGAAGCTGCCGCCGAGAAGTTGATTAAGATATAAGAAGAAGACGGTATCATTCTGGACTCCCAGCGAGAGTCTTCTTCTCTAAATCCTGGACTGATACGTGTACAATTGGTAATACCTGCCCTCGGCAGCAATTAATTCATCATGGGTACCGCGCTCCGCGATCAGGCCTTTTTCGATGACGAGAATCTGGTCCGCTTTTCGAATAGTGCTCAGGCGGTGAGCAATGACAAAAGTTGTGCGGCCTTCCATCAATTTGGCAAGACTTTGCTGAATAAAAGTCTCACTTTCCGTATCGAGATTGGACGTGGCTTCATCCAGAATGAGGATTCTGGGATCTGCCAAAATGGCCCTTGCAATGGCTACCCGTTGCCGCTGTCCGCCTGAAAGTTTGACGCCGCGCTCCCCGATGAGGGTATCGAGCCCTTCTTCAAACTCATCTGTAAATTCTTTTACGTGTGCTGCCGATACGGCTTCCAGTAACTGCTCCTCCGTTGCCTGAGGGCGGGGGTAAAGGATATTGTCCCGAATAGTACCTTCAAATAAGAAATCATCCTGAAGCACAACGCCAAGCAAGGCCCGATAACTGTCATGTTTTACTGTCGAGAGATCCGTCCCATCGACCATGATTTTGCCGCCGGCAGGGGTGAGGAAAGATGCCGCAAGCCCTGCAATGGTCGTTTTGCCCGATCCTGAGCTGCCTACCAATGCCGTAACGGATCCCGCAGGTGCTTCAAAACTGACTCCGTGAATGACTTCTTTGTCCGCTTCATATCCAAAGGAAACATTCTGGAACGAAATATTGCCGCTTACCTTACCGATTTCAATGACGCGGGCCGGATCATCAGATTCACGTTCTGTATCCAGGAGTTCTTTGGTGCGGTCCAGACCAGCCAGAGCCTCAGTGAGTTGACTGCCGATATTGCCCATTTGGACGATGGGGAATACCAAAAAAGCCAGGAAGAGGATGAAGGAAATCAGGTCTCCGTCCGTGAGCTTTTCGTCCATGATCATCGACCCTCCGATCCCCATGATGCCTACGGTAGTAAGGCCAACCAGTAAGGTGCCTGCGCTGGTTACCAAGGCGGTAGCGGTCAGGGAACTTTTGACATTGTTGAACAGGCGTAAGACCCCTTGCTGGAAAATATTTACCTCCTGCTGCTCCGCATGAAAGCCCTTAATTACCCGGATTCCCCCAATAGATTCTGTCAGCCGTCCGGTTACTTCTGCATTGATTTTGCCGCGATCCCGGAAGATAGGCCTGATTTTGCCAAATGCCTTCATCGAAACGACGCCAAAAATAATCATCGGCACGAGAGAGAAAACGGTCAGGATAGGACTGATGCTTAACAGGATAATCAGGGATGCGATCGCGGTCAGAATTCCGCCAATCATTTGGGTGAATCCTGTTCCTACCAGATTTCGGACCCCTTCCACATCTGTCATGACCCGAGAAACCAGCGCACCAGACTTAGTATTATCGAAGAAATTGATCGGCAGGTGAATGATGTGTTGCTGTACATCTGAGCGTAAGAGTGCGATCATGTGTTGGGCTTCTACGCTGAGAAGCCGAACCAGCGAAAAGGAGGTTATCCCTTGCACAATGACGGCTATGCCGACTATGGACAGGAGCAGGAACAGCATATCCATATCGCTGTTGGGGATCACATTATCAAGCAGATATTTACTCGAACCTGGGAGAATCAATCCTGCTGCCCGGTTGAACATCACGAGCAGCAAGCCGATTGCCAACATTTTTCGGCGCGGCCATAAATATGTCCGATAGACTTCTTTAAAGCTGGTTCTCGATTTTTTCTTGTTAGGGGTATCGTTTTCTGGAGGCATAGGTAAGCGGTTGTGAAATTGTGTAAAGATAACACGCAGCTATCGCAAAGTGTGACAGATTTGCCCGATGAATTTGAAATCTTCCCTTTTTCCGTGCTTATTCAATCACTCATTCACCCCAAGACGCTCCCATGAACATTCGTCCTTATTTCCTCTTGCTGCTTTTTCCGGGTTTATTCGCTTGCCAATCTGCTGGGCAACTGAGTGAAAAACGCTGGGGACGGGAAACCCTTCGCTACGAACAGGCTGCAGAACAGGTACAGAATATGCAATTACCCCCTGCTGATTTGTATGCGATACCGACTGCAAATCCGGAGGCTGAAATTCGCCTGATGAGTTGGATGACAAAGGAAGCAGCCCATAGCTATTTTCAGCCCATCGGGAGCCTCGATACTCTGGATTCTCCCTACAAAACCTGGGTGACAGTGGAGGCAGAACCGCAGCAAAAAGCCATTGAATATCGACTGAATCAGAAGCAAGGAGCTAAACTGGCACTGCGGCTGGACCAATCCCTCGGATTGCCCCCCAATCCCGCGGATACCGGGCGCGTATTTTTGATTATGCTGGTCAAGGTAAAAGATGTGTACCGCCCTTGCCCGGATCCGGAAATATCAGATGAACGATGCGCGGAAGAATTTGCTGGAGGCGCTTATTCGCAACCCGATACTGCCTATCAGGCGCTGTTTCGCAGCATCAAAACCGAGACGAGCTCTTTTCCCTGGACGGCCCGTGGCTATACCTATGATTGGCACCCCCGCAATACATCACATGTCGGACTGAGTGAATTTATCATTCGGCGGGGGGCTATTGTGAAAATTGAAGAGAAAGTTGCGACGGTGGAGTGGATGAGGCGGATTCATTGAAGCATTCAATCTCAATTCACCAACTCTGCCTTTTGCTGATATTCCGGCAGTCGGTAGTACAGTTTGAGGAAGCGCGCTGTGATGGCGACCAAATCCTTGGTTTCAAGCAGGATACTGAAATAGACATGGCTGTTTTTGACTGTGTATGTACCCGATTTGATTCCGCTGATTTGGTCGGTGAGTAAATCTTCAATTCGTCCCAATAAAGCCTCTTTTTGTTCAAGACCCACTTCATACTGACGCCATTTTGCTTGTTGGAGACTTTGTTGAACAAATTCAGTATAAGCATGGATACGCTGTTCCAACTTTCGGAAGCGTTTTTGCTGGTCGGGAAGTAAGGGACTATGAATATTGGCGACATGGGCTTCACAAGCCTCGAAAATGAATTGGACAGATTGGAGTAAATCTTGCTCCAGGTCATATACCAGGACATACAATCTGCTGTTTTCTGCCTCCTTTTCTTCTATCCGCTGAATCAGTCGGAAAAGCTGGTCTTTGAGGAGCGTATTTTGGGTATGAAGCTCCGAAAGGTGGTGTTTGGCTTCCTGCAATTGCCCCCTGTCTTCTGTTAGTAAACCGGTAATGCTTTTTCGGTAAACCGTGCGAACAGCTTGCAGACTGTTGGAAATATGCTCGCGGGTAGCTTGATGAACTGCTGGTCGTTCCAGCCTTTCGGTTTGCTTTGCCCATACCTGAGTTTGTGCTGCTTGCTGCTCTTTTTTGCGATGAAATCGAAAACTTCGGAAAATAAAAACCCCAATCAGCAGGAGCAGACTGCCAATTGCCCAAATCCCAAAGCTATGAATGAGGAAAGCGAATGTACCCGCAACGCTAAAGGCAATCAGCGCGGTGAAAAACCAGCCTGCGACCACTTGCAATACGCCTGCCACCCGATATACTGCACTATCCCGGCCCCAGGCCCGGTCCGCCAGGGAAGTTCCCATTGCGACCATAAAAGAGACATAGGTCGTGGAGAGGGGGAGTGTGTAGGAGGTGGCGAGTGAAATCAACATACTGGCTACGGTGAGGTTGACAGAAGCCCTGACCAAATCAAAGGCAGGCCTTTCTGATTCAGACTGCTGGCCGGATTTCACCGGCTCAAAATGGCGTTCTGCTTTTCCGATCCAGGCATGCGGTAAGAACATAAGGGCCATACTTCCCAGGTTTCTGGCTGCCCGTACAATACCACGTGAAAGGAGGTTGGGGGAAAAACGCTCCGCTCCTTCAGTTTGCCGTCCAAGATTGACTTCAGTTTCCGTTACCGAGCGAGCCTTTTTGGAGAACCACAAGGTCAGAATCATGATGGCTCCGGCTATGAACAGCAGGAAGGTATGAGTCGGGACCGCTTCATTGAGTGATTCCATGCTAAGCTGATCGGCAGGAATCCCCGAACCGCTCCAGTGAGTAAATGCGTCAAATCCTGCCAGCGGTACTCCGATGAAATTAACCAGGTCATTTCCAGCAAAAGCCATGGCCAGGGCAAACGTGCCAAAGAGCACTACGATACGGAGTATATTGATCTGCCATACCGAAATGAGCACTTGTAACAGAACTGTCCAACTAACAAAGGAAATACCCAAAATGGTCCAGGTGTGGGTCGTAATCCACTCCATCGCTTCAATGGGAATGAAACCAGCACTTTTCATGCCTTTGATGAGCAGAAAATACGTGAGGGCGGATAAGGCAAAACCCGCCCAAAGTGCACCTACATATGTAAGGCGTTTGGTGTATTGGAAGCTGAGCAGGATGCGTGAAAAGTATTGTACGACCGTACCTACCGTAAAGGCAATTGCAATAGATAAAAAGATGCCTGAAATGATGGCCAGCGCCTGACTGGTATTGATATATTCGCCCAGAACCGTCAAGCTCTCTCCTGCCTGGGCAATCTTGATCAATGAAATTGCCACAGCGGCCCCCAGTAATTCAAATACGATCGAAACAGTAGTGGAGGTAGGCAGGCCAAAAGTGTTGAATAAATCCAACAGGAGAATATCGGTAATCATGACCGCTGCGAAAATGATCATGATCTCTGCGAAGAAGAAATGTTCCGGATTGAAAATGCCTTTGCGAGCAACTTCCATCATGCCATTGGAAAACCCTGCTCCTACAAAAATTCCCAGACTGGCCACCAACATAATGATATGGCGAGGTGCTACCCGGGAACCAATGGCCGAATTAAGAAAATTGACTGCATCATTGCTTACGCCGACTACCAGGTCCAAAATGGCAAGGGCAAATAAGACTAACACGAGAACCAGAAAGATATCCGACATACCCAAATGTGTTGGTGTTTGCTTTTTACTGCTTTTTACGGTCACAGCATAACGCCACCATTATCCGGGGTTTAAGAAATTGTTTTTCTTTCTGGGAAGGGACTGTGTTTGGGCAGTCAGTAGGGAGACTTAGGTCATGAGTGTGGCGAAACCGCCTCAATCGCCCCTACCAACACGGCACAAGCTTCCACCATCTCCGCTTCTGTCATCACAAGGGGAGGTGCAATTCGCAAGCCATTATCAATATTCAAAAAGCCAATCGTAAGCAGGCCGCGCTTCAAGGCCTCTTTTCGGATTGCATCTGCGGTAGCGTAGTCCTTGAAAATGACGGCATAGAGCATTCCCATGCCGCGCAGTTCCACGATGGCGGGATGCTGTAAATGGGTACGAAGGAGAGCTTCTTTGGCGGGAATAGCGGCCATCAGGTCTTCGTCGATAAGCTTATTGAAAGCGGCCAATCCCGCAGCGCAGCAAATCGCATTGCCCCCAAAGGTGGTGATATGACCCAAAACGGGATTTTGCAGAATGACAGAAAGGATTTCAGTAGAAGCGATAAATGCTCCGATGGGTAAGCCTCCGCCCAGGGCTTTGGCCAGTACCAGGATGTCCGGGACAAAATCCATTCCCTGGTGTGCAAACAGATGGCCCGTGCGCCCAAAGCCGGTTTGGATTTCATCGAGAACCATGAGTGCTCCCGTTTCGGTACAGCGATCCCGGACTGCCTGAAGGTAACCGGGTTGGGGCAATACCACGCCGCCAGCGCCCTGTATGGCTTCTATGATGACAGCAGCAGTTTTGGTCGTGATGTGGGCGAGGTCGTCAAAATTGTTAAATCGAATGAGTTTCGTATCCGGGAGCAAAGGGCCGTACCCTTCTTTGGAAGATAGGTTGCCCCCTACACTCAGCGCACCATGCGTACTGCCATGATAAGCATTGTAACAGGAAATGAGTTGCTGGCGTCCGGTATATTTTTTGGCGATTTTGAGGCTGGCTTCGACGGCTTCGGCTCCACTATTGACAAAATAGACACGCTCCAGGGGTGTTCCCAGGTGTTCAATCAATCGCTTGGCAAAGCGCACTTGAGGAGATTGCACGCCTTCGCCATAGACCATGGCATGCAGGTATTGTTGACTTTGGGCCTGTATGGCAGCGACTACCTCTGGTGCATGATGCCCGACATTCATCACACAAATCCCGCTGATAAAATCTATCCACCGTTCTCCCTGGGGGCCATAGAGATATACCCCCTCCGCTTTTGCGATTTCGATGGTGATGGGGCTGGGAGAGGTTTGTGCAAGATATTGATGAAATAATGCGGTATCGTTCATAGCTTCGGGGGACTCGGTTGTCAGGTGTCAGGAAGAAGAGATAGGAGGCCGAAAAACATCGTCAAACGGTAGAAACTTCTTTCTTTCTCCCACAAAATCCAACTTTTTTTGTAATTTGATGCAAAATACGAAAGCCATGCTGAACCCCCTATCGGGCAAAGTAATCTGCTTCCCTAAACGCCTGTTTCCCTACTCATTCTATTCAAATATAAGTACCAGCCGAATATCGGGTGGTAGCGGTCAATCATGAAACACCAGACACTATTGCCATGAAGCAATTTATTCGTCCCCTCTTTTTATTAGGCCTAATCGCCATTTTTGCTGCCTGTAATTCTGACAAGGTCCAGATACTGGAATTCAGTCCGGTTGGAGAAGTCAAGGATTTACAAACGTTCACCATTGAATTTTCCAAAGACCTCGCTCCGGAAGAGATTCTGAATGAGTGGGTAGATGATGAATTTGTGGAATTTGATCCGGCGATAGAAGGTCGCTTCAAATGGGTAACGCCCCGGACCTTACTCTTTTCACCGGACCGGGCATTGGTACCCAGCCAGAGCTATAAAGCAGAAATCAATTCCCGAAAGGTGATTTTTGATAAGGACTATGGGACGGATTTTGAGAAATATGAATTTTTTACGCCGCTATTTGATGTAGCTGCGGTAGATATTTATTGGAAACAGGTGCCACGCGCTGACCATGAAATCAGCGTTCAGGCCAACTTGACATTTTCCTATGATGTGGATCCGTCTGAAGTCGCTAAATACCTCGAAGTCAAACGGGGAAGCGCTGCGGTCAGCAATTTTAAGGTCATGACCGAGGAGCCTTCGAATGTGATTGCGGTCAATTTTGGCGAGGTCAAGCAAACAAAAGATGCGCAGGATTTTACGGTAACCGTTCGCAAAGGCTTAGGCTCTCTGATTAGTCGTAAGCTGGAAGGGGATAAGGTATTTGAAGAGAAGCTGCCAGCGATCACCAATTTGGCGATTACGGCCGCAACTCCTGGTATGGGCGGGGAGAAAAGCTGGATTGAAGTCCGCACGACGCAGGCAGTTGATCCCGACAAGCTGGCGCAATATGTGTCCATCAGCCCCAACCCCGGCAAGATGACCTTTACTTCCGACGACAATTATTTTCGGATAGGATCGGGAATGGTTTCCGGAAATACCTATCGGTTGACAGTGAAAAAAGGCCTGCCAGGTCTCTACGGAGGCACGCTGGAGGAGGAGTTTGAAAAAGATGTGGTGATGGCAGACCTGGAGCCGAGCCTCAAATTCGCAGACCGGATGGGTTCCTATCTTATGCGTGGCGGTATGGAAAACCTCGCCATAGAAGGCGTCAATGTCGATAAGGCCAAGGTGCAGGTGTATGAGGTATTTAAGAACAATATTCTCTTCTTCCTCTATAATAACTGGGACTATCAAAACCTCTACTACTACGATTATGAGGACTATTACGATAGCAGCCAAGATTATGAGGTGAATTATTACGGAAAAAAACTCTATGAGGAAGAACTGGAATTTGCGGATGTGGAAAACCAGCAGCAAAGCCGGTCTGTTAATCTCAATAAAGTCCTCGATGAGCGATTTAAGGGCATTTATGTGGTTCAGGTTCGCTCGGATCAGGATTATTGGATGCGTGATGCCAAGCTCGTGGCCATTTCGGATATGGGCATCATTGCCAAATATTCCGGCTCCGACTTTATGGTTTTTGTCAATTCGATTCAAACCGCAGAACCCGTAGCCGGAGCAACTGTCAAGCTGATTTCTTCCAATAACCAAACGCTTATCACGGGCACGACCACAGCAGAGGGGTTTGTACGGTTTGAGAATGTGATGAATGATGTGGAGGGCTTTGAGCCTCGGATGGTTACGGTTGAGAAAGAGGAGGACTTCAATTTTGCGGATATGAGTGCTACCCGCGTTGAAACTTCCCGTTACGATGTGGGCGGTAAATTCATAGAGCCGGGTTCTTATGATGCCTTTGTGTATTCGGATCGGAATATCTACCGTCCGGGCGAAACGGCCTATCTGTCCTCTATTTTGCGAAACCGGGACATGAGTACGGTTCGGAATGTGCCGATTACAGTGAAAGTCAAAAATCCACGAGGCGATACGTTTGAGGAATATCAAAAAACACTCAATGAGCAGGGTTCTTTTGAATTGGGCGTAAAGCTGCCCTCATTTGCCCAAACCGGACAATACATCGCGGAATTATACACCGGGAGTGATCAGTATCTCACTTCCTATCGCTTTTCTGTAGAGGAATTTGTCCCGGATAAAATTCGGGTGAACCTGAATTCAGACAAAGAATCCGTCAAGAGTGGCGAGACGGTCAAAGTGGAAGTCGATGCAGAATACCTGTTCGGAGCACCGGCAGCAGGTCATCGCTATGAGATGGATGTTCGTTTGGCACATCGGCCTTTTTCGAGTAAAACGTTCCCCAAAATTAATTTCTCCAATCACTCGATCACCAATTCCTATGTGGAAAATGAGTTTTCCGAAGGAACGCTCGATGATGAAGGAAAAAGCAGCTCCACTTTTACCGTTCCCCGCGATGTGAAAGGCGGCGGATATATGCAGGGAACCGCCTTTGTCAGTGTATTTGACGTTACAGGCCGTACCGTCAACCGAACGACCAATTTCAAAGCCTATCCCAAAGATTATTTTCTCGGTATCGGATCGCGAGGGTATTATTATGGCACGAATAAAGATGTCATTTTTGACCTCATCGCAGTCAATCCCGAAGATAAACCCATCAATAATTTCGGAGCAGAAGTGGAGTTGATTCGCTACGAATGGCAGACGGTGCTGACCAAATCCGGCAACGGCAAATGGCGCTATACTTCTGAGCAAAAGCAAATTGCCGAATGGAAACGAAGCCTCACCCTGGGTTCGAGCCCCAAACCCTATTCCTTCCAGGTAACGAAATCCGGGCGCTACGAGCTGCGGGTGTATAAAAAAGGCAGCAGCGACTATGTCAGCCGAAATTTCTATGCCTATTACTGGGGTTCCTCTACTGCCTCTTCTTTTGAGATCAATAAAGAAGGGCAGGTGGAAATTATCCTCGACAAGGAAGAATACAAGCCCGGAGAGCAGGCCAAGGCCCTGTTTGTTACACCATTCACCGGGAAAATGCTCGTAACGGTGGAGCGTGAAGAAGTGATGGATCACTTCTATGTCGATGTAACCCAAAATTCGACAGAGATTCCCATTCCGATTACCGATGCGCATGTGCCGAATATGTATATCACGGCGACCCTGTTCCGACCGCATAGCGAAGAGAGTAGTGTGCCTTTCCTTGTCGGGCATGGATTTGCGCCGATCAAGGTGACGCAGGCCAGTAACCAATTGCCGGTGGAAATACGGGCACCGGAGCGCGTCAAGCCCCGGACAACGCAGACGATTACGGTCAAGACGGCACCGAATAAAGACATTTTTGTTACCCTCGCAGTGGTGGACGAAGGCATCTTACAGGTCAAAGGCTTTGATACGCCGGACCCCTATGCACACATGTATGCCAAGCGGCGATTGTCTGTCGAGAGTTTTGATATTTACGAATATCTCTTGCCGGAAGTCGTGGGGACTTCCTCGCCTGCGGGTGGGGATGAGCGGGGCAAGCGCCTGAATCCAGTCAAGTCGGATCGCTTTAAACTACTCGCCAAGTGGAGTGGAATTCAGCGAACCAACAGCAGCGGAGAAGTCAATATCAATATCGAATTGCCGCAGTACAATGGGGAAGTGCGCCTGATGGCCGTAGCCTATGACGGGCCGCGTTTTGGTTCCGCTGAAAAACCCATGAAGGTCAGTGATGATGTGATTCTGATGCCTGCCTTGCCGCGATTCCTCTCCATTGGGGATTCGCTCAGCATACCGGTTAGTGTGATGAACACCACCGATAAGGCGGGTTCTGTTGATGTACAACTCGCTGTCGAGGGGCCGCTGACGATCAAAGGCGGGAAATCACAATCGGTGAAAGTCGGTTCGAAAGGCACCAGTAATGCATCCTTTGTGATTCAAACCAAGGATGCTGTGGGTACGGGAAAAATAACCTTCACCACGACCGGACTGGACCGCGTAAAAGAAGAAATTGAGATTGGCATACGCCCGATATCGCCGTTGCTCGTAGAGAGTGATGGAGGGGAATTGAAAGCCGGAGAGACCAAGACCATTCAGATTCCAAAAGGCTATCTCGAAGGTACCCAATCGACTACCCTGACAATCAGTCCTTTCCCGGCGGTGCAGTTTTCCAAACACCTCCGTTATCTGGTCGGCTATCCGCATGGCTGTCTGGAACAGACAACATCCCGCCTATTCCCTCAGCTCTATTTCAATGAGCTGGCGGCTATGGTGGCACCTGAAAGTTATCAGGATGGTAGCGTCGTCTATTACATCAAAGAAGGTATCAAGAAGCTGGAAGGGATGATTCGCTACGATGGTTCCTTTAGCTATTGGCCAGGTGGAAACTATCATAACTGGTGGGGTACGGTCTATGCCACCCACTTCCTCCTGGAAGCGCAGCAAGCGGGTTATGCTGTCGATGAGAATGTATTGGACAAGGCTCTGACGTTCCTGGCCAAGAAAGCCGTGAACAAGGAGACCTATGAGTATTCCTACTGGCAAGGCGGACAACGACAAAAAGTCCGGGCTGCGAATAAAGAAGTCATTTACTCGCTATATGTACTGGCATTGGCTGGAAAAGAAGATGAAGCGATGATGAACTATTATCGTGCGCGGCCTCAGTTGCTGACAGGCGATACCCGCTACATGCTGGCAGGTGCCTATGCTCATGCGAAAAATTACAAGGCCTACAATGAACTAGTGCCCTCGCGCTTTTCGCCCGAAAAGGCAGCACGGCTTTCTGGTGGAAGTTTTGACTCCGAAGCCCGTGCCAATGCGGTTATGCTCAACGTTCTACTGGATGTAGATCCATCGAATACGCAGATTCCAACTATTGTAAATCACCTGTCCAAAATGGGGGATCGCATCTGGTCCACGCAGGATCGGGCATGGACCTTCCTGGCACTCGGCAAAGCGGCCAAACGACAAGCCAATTCCAAGGTAACCGTAGAGGTGTCGGCGGGCGGAAATACGCTAAAAACATTTGATGAGCGCGGCGATAAGCTGAAATCTGACCAACTCAATTCGGCGAGTCTGAGCCTCAAGGCTACCGGAACCGGTTCGACCTATTACTTCTGGAATACTGAAGGCATCAAGACCCGAGGCGTAGCCAAAGAGGAAGATGCCAATATGCAGATTCGTCGTACCTACTATAACCGGAATGGACAGGAAACGAACAGCTTTACGCAGGGTGAGTTGATCGTCTGTAAAATATCGCTGACAGGTGGTAGCAGATCAGTTGAGAATGTCGCCATTACGGATATGATTCCGGCAGGCTTTGAGATTGAAAATCCGCGCCTGACAACCTCTGCCGATCTGGCCTGGGTCAATAGTGCGAAAGATAAGTTTACGCCGCAGTACCTCGATGTGCGGGATGACCGTTTACTGCTATTTACGGACCTGAATTATAACAGTACCAAACATTACTATTACCTCCTTCGGGTGGTGAATACGGGTACCTTCCAGCTTCCGGCCATTGGGGCGGATGCCATGTATGACCCTGAGTTTCATTCCTATCATGGTGGGAAGAAGATCCAGGTGAAGGCGAGATAGAGGGGGAGGCTAGTGTATTGGGCACAAAGTTCTAAG
>CAYGTH010000101.1:1447-17896 GCA_964352745.1 uncultured Bacteroidia bacterium | reverse complement strand
AGTATCAATTGATCAGAGCTTGTTTTGAAACGCAATCTGAATTCAATGATAGTGTATTCTATGATATCTCGAGTTGGACCCTTCCGCTGGCTTTTGGTTTGCCTTATGCCAGCTTAAAGGGGAGTGCTTATCAGGCTGACTTATTAGGCCCGCTCATTCAGGAAGGAATTGAGAACAAAGGGAATCTTATCAATGCTTCCGAGAGTACTTATGCCTATTTGCTGGAATGGAGCGATTATTTTAGTCCCAAGGCATTATACGAAATGCAGTCAAGGGGCCTTCGTACCAAAGTGGCCACTTACTCCTTTTTCGCCCAGGGGCGTACTTTCCCACAGGGAACGGTCATGATCCCCGTTGGCAATCAGGTGCTCAATCCTGCTGAAATCCTTGAAGTAATGAAGGAGATGGCAGAAAAGCATCCCATTACCTTGGCGGGAGTTGCTACAGGGTTGACGAATAGTGGAATCGATCTGGGTAGCAGATCTTTTCGTACCCTGAGAATGCCAAAAGCTGCGGTTGTGGTCGGAAGAAATGTTACGAGTTATGATGCGGGTGAAATCTGGCATTTATTGGATCATCGATTCGGAATCCCATTGAGTTTAATCCCCCTTGATCGCCTCAGTAGTACGGATCTGAATCGATACAATACCCTCATCCTCGCAGATGGTAATTATAACTCGCTGGATCCGGCTCAAATAAGAGAATGGGTATCTCAGGGAGGCACGCTGATTGGAATCAAGCAGGCATTATCCTGGATCAGCAATAATAGCCTGGCCAGTATTCACTTTGAGTTACCAGAAACCGATAACTCAAGTGTGATGTTGGCCTACGCCGATAAAGAAAACAGGAAAGATGCGCGAAAAATTCCCGGGACAATTTTCATGGCTGATGCTGATCTTACTCATCCTTTATTGTATGGGTACAGGCAAGCTAAAATCCCCATTTTCAGGAAAAACAGCCGGATTGTAGCGACTCCCAATAATAGCTATACGAGTCCGCTTCGTTATACTCAAGATCCCCGTATCAGCGGATACTTGCATAAAGGCTATGAAAAAGTATTGGGGGGATCTGCGGCACTTTTATCCTATCGGGCAGGTAAGGGGCAAATAATCGCTTTTCCACAGAACCCTAATTTTCGTGCATTTTGGTATGGAACCAATAAACTGTTCCTCAACGCATTATTTTTTAGTTCTATTCTCGAGTAAGGAAGACCCATGCTACAAGAACCTAGTTTGCTAGCAGTTGCTGCATTTGCCGCAGAACACCATGCCTGCCAACGAAGAGCCGGATATGATCAATTGCCCTACATCAATCACCTGCTGAAAGTAACCTGTGGGCTGATCGAATGCGGAGAAACGAACCTGGAATTGTTGAGTGCCGCATTACTTCATGATATCCTGGAAGACACAGAGGTTACTCATATGGAGTTAAGTGAACATTTTGGGGAGGAAGTAGCCAATATTGTAACAGAATTAACGGATGATATGAGCCTGGCATATGAAACCCGAAAGCGGCTTCAATATGAAGGAGTATCAAAACTTTCGGTTTCTGCTCAGAAAATCAGAATTGCAGACAAGGCCAGCAATACATATGATATTTGCCATTATCCGCTAGACTGGCCAGTAGCCCGTAAGCAAGCCTACCTGGACGCTGCTGTTCATATTCTTTCTCCGATCAAAGGCCGCTATCCGAAGTTGGATGCATGGTTTGATCGTGAGATCCAGGAAGGTACTCTTTTATTAGCTCATAATCTCCAGTAAATATGAAGGCAAAGCAGGAAAAATATGCAGAGATGGTGGATCGGATTGACGAAATTCTCCAGGTGATTCAAAAAGCTGAGGAAGCTCATGAAGTAAAATTAGCTCAGGTCCATCCAGATTTTCAGTTAAGTGCCCGCAACCTGATTCACTACCGGGCAATGCGGACCCTTGATATCCGGAGTTTGCAAAAAGGTTTGGGAAACCTGGGACTTTCGCGATTAGCCAAGGCGGAAAGCCATGTTATGGATAGTCTGTTACGGTCCCGAAGTATGTTAACTTCGCTGGCAACAAGAACGCCGATCAAGGGAAAACGGGCAATATTCCCTATTAAAACAGGAAATAAGCTTCTCAATCGGCACAGTAAATCTCTTCTCGGGTATCGATCCAAAGGCAGGAGAACCCGCATCATGGTCACTTTGCCCAGTGAGGCTGCAAATGACTACCAACTGGTACATGATATGATCGAAGCGGGCATGAATACGGCCCGGGTAAATTGTGCCCACGACTCTGAAGCTGCCTGGGAGCGCATGATTGGGCATGTTCGGCGGGCAAACACCAAACTTAAACGGAACTGCAAAGTGGCCATGGATCTGGCAGGGCCAAAAATCAGAACAGGCCCTGTGGCTGCTGGGCCTCAGGTTATCAAAGTGAGCCCCGTGCGGGATAGTTTAGGCCGAGTCATTAAACCGGGAAGCATGTGGATAGGAGTAGAAAAGGAGGGAGAGTTCCCATTCATACCGTTTGAGCAATCAGCGGTTGATGCCTGGAAAGTCGGGGATAAAATCCATCTGCTTGATACCCGTGGAAAGCGAAGACGAATTAAGATTATCCAGACCACAGAAATCGGCTGCCTGGGGACTTGTTCTAAAACCTTGTATCTGGAATCGGGGCTTCCGCTCTATTCCGATAAACAGCAGGAAAGTCTGTTCGGTAGAGTGGGGGAGTTGCCCTCGATTGAGCAGGCCTTGATCCTGCACCAGGGAGATACCTTGCTGCTGCACCGAGAAAAGCGGGAGGGACAATCTGCGATCTATGATTCAGAGGGGAATCTGCAATCAGTCGCCCATATTTCATGCACTTCTGACGAAGTATTTCAATACGTAAAAAGGGGCGAGCCCATCTTGTTTGATGATGGTAAGATTGCAGGGGAGATAATAACTGTATCTGAGGAGGAAATTGAAATTCGCATTCTCCAGGCTAATCAAAATGGCGGAAAACTCAAAGCAGACAAAGGGATCAACCTGCCTGTAAGTAAATTAGGGATCAGGGGCTTGACTGCAAAAGACCGGAAAGACCTGGCCTTTGTTACAGCCCATGCTGATCTGGTTAATATGTCCTTTGTGAATTCTGCTCAAGATGTGGAAGATTTATTGTCTGCCCTGGAAGAACACCAAACAGCGCGAAAGATAGGGGTTGTTTTTAAAATAGAAACCCAAAGCGGCTATAATCACTTGACTTCCATCTTGTTGGCTGCAATGCGCATATCTCCTGTAGGGGTCATGGTGGCGCGCGGAGATCTGGCAGTAGAGACAGGTTGGGAGAACATGGCGCGGATTCAGGAAGAAATGCTTTCCCTCTGCCGGGCTGCACATGTGCCGGATATTTGGGCAACTCAAGTATTGGAAAGCCTTGCAAAGAAGGGGATTCCCTCCCGTGCAGAAATCACTGATGCAGGCATGGCTCAAAGAGCGGAATGCGTAATGCTCAACAAAGGCCCTGAAATCCTTCGGGCAATCCATCTGCTGGATAGCATTCTCAAAGACAGACAGGCATATATGGACAAAAATGCTCCGATGTCGCCGATTATGACTCATGCCAATGATTCCCTGGGAAAAGAATAGTTCCTCAATATTTAGTCCTCCAGAGTAACAATTATTTCAGGCTGGTTAACAGTTTTCCTGATACAACACGAAGCCCTGTTTAGCTGATAAATTGTCCATTCGTATAGTTAATTCATCAGTTGGCGCAGTATTTGCCTTTCTCTGGGTAGTGCACTCGTATATTCGTATGTATTAAACAACAAAACTATATTTTCTTGCTAACCAAAACCCAGAGAACAACAGCCTTCTGATTGGAAATCAGTTTTTACTATCGCATTTTTTTTAATCGATTTCCATAGATCAGCCCCCTAAATTATTTTCTATCAAGACTACATCTTCATCGCTGAACACAAGTGAAGGAAGTATGAATTCCCGATAATTCTTTATCGGAAAGGCAAGATCAACACAATCTAATGAGACACCTATTCAACGGGTCGCGATTTTCGTGACCTCTACGGTAAGTATGTTCTTGCCTCAACCTTGTTTTGACTATGATTAATATATCAATGACAGCGACTCCCCCCTTATTAGCCTCAATGGACATCGGTCGATCTTTGCATCAATTAGTAAAGCGATTATATCCGATTTGCAGAAGTATAACCGGAAATGGTGTTCGGGAGACTTTAAAGATTGTACAGGAGTTGATCCCTTTGGAAATACACGAGGTAGCCTCTGGTACTCAGGTATTTGACTGGCAGGTTCCACCCGAGTGGAATATCCGGGATGCTTATATAAAGAACTCTTTTGGCGAACGAATAGTTGACTTTCGAGAGCTGAATTTACATGTACTGAATTATAGCATTCCCGTCCACGGATACTTCAGTAAAGCGGAGTTGTTGCCGCATTTGTATTCATTACCTGATCAGCCTGACCTGGTACCATATCGCACCTCTTTCTATAAGCGAAACTGGGGATTTTGTATCTCGCATAATCAATTGGAATCCCTGGAAGATGACCTGTACGAGGTCTGTATAGATGCCAGCCTCGAACCAGGCCACCTGACCTATGGGGAATTATATTTGCCAGGGGAGAGCGAAGATGAAGTATTGATTTCTGCTCATACCTGTCATCCTTCCCTGGCCAATGATAACCTGTCTGGGATTACAGTGGCAGCACACTTAGCGGCTTATTTGCAAAAGCAGGATCGAAAATTATCCTATCGGTTTATTTTCATTCCTGCTACGATTGGGGCTATTACCTGGTTGGCAATGAATACTGCCAAGTTACCAAACATTAAATATGGCCTCGTCGCCTCGTTGCTAGGGGATGGAGGTGCTTTTACCTATAAGAAAAGCCGGGCTGGTGATACGATAATAGATCAGGCTGTGGAACAGGCTTTGGTGGATTTGAAAAAACCCCACAGCATCATCGACTTTTTCCCGTATGGATACGATGAGCGGCAATTTTGTTCACCTGGGATCAATCTTGGTGTAGGGAATTTATCCCGAACGCCTTTTGCACAATTTCCCGAATATCACACCTCAGCCGATACCCCTGATTTTGTTCGACCGGAATTCCTGGAAGAATCGCTGGAAGTGTATAAAGAAATCGTGTTCATTCTGGATAAGAATGAAACCTGCATTAACTTAAGCCCTAACTGTGAGCCTCAACTGGGACGCAGGGGGCTTTATGATGGGATTGGGGGACTATTTGATGAAGAAAAATTGCAACTCGCTACTTTATGGATTTTAAATCTGGCAGATGGAAAGCATTCCTTGCTGGACATTTCGAAGCGATCAGGCGTAAAGTTTTCAGCAATTGCCAAAATGGCCGAGAAGCTGAAGTCATTTAACTTATTAGAATCCATCTCCTAGTTTTCAAGATCATACACACCTCTTTTTTGATTTACATGAACAACTCAAACAATCAACCACTCATTAGCATAGGGATTCCTACCTATAACAGTGGCAAACGCATATCCAAAGCACTACAATCCATTTTAGCGCAGGGAATAGAAGACATTGAGGTAATTATTTCGGACAATGGTTCTGAAGATAATACAGAAGAAGTGTGCAAGGCAGCAGTTGCCCGCGATCCACGAATTCGTTATTACCGCCAGGAAGTCAATAAACTACCAGGGTTTAATTTCTCATTCGTGTTGGAACAAGCTCGTGGAAAATATTTCATGTGGTTGTCTGATGACGATGAATTTACGCCTAATGTAGTTCAAAAATATGTTGATTTTCTTGAGGCGAATCAGGAATATGTACTGGTGAGTGGCGAGATTAATTATTGGAACAAGGGAGAGTATCGCGGAAAAGAGTCAGGTCTGAATTTTGAACATACAAGTGGCCTGAAGCGAAGCCTCCAATATTATGGAAAGGTGGATGAGGGAGCCATGATTTATGGGTTGATGCGCAGAAAAGAAGGGCAGCAAATCCCGTTTTGGCCCATTATCGGAACTGACTGGCATTTTGTTGCGGGATTGGCGTTTCTGGGGAAAATCAAAAACCTCGAGTTTGTTGGGTATAGCAAAGAGGCCGGGGGATTATCTGCCGACTTTCACAAATATGCCCGCATATTTGGAGAAGCACCCGTTTGGGGATATATCCCTTATATCCGGATCGCTACTGGTGCATTTGCAGAATATCTATGGAAAAATCCCGTCTATCAAAAACACAATGTTTTGACTCGGATTATGGCAGGATCTATCGCCATGAATACGATCCTGTTTCGGTATTATATTTTGGTTAAGCCGACGATTTGGGGCGGAAAAATCCTCCGATTTTTTAACATCAAAACGCCCACTCAGAGAAGATTGGAACACCAAAAAAATAATTCTGTTCAGATTTCATAGTACCTGATGAGGTATACAGCTTATTCTCAAGCAGATACAGCCTTTCATCTTGATACTAAAACCTGCCTGCTTACTTAATTGTCGGATAGCTGATTGAGTCTGGTCTCCCTTTTACCTACTTTGTGGAGAAATCTATCCGCATGAGCCAGCTATCCACTTTACTCAGAAGTTTCTTCTTTTTGATTTGCCTCTTATCAATTGGGGCAAGTGTGCTTTGGGCACAGCAGGATATCGTCAAAGATTTCCGACATCATTATATCGATTCTGATCCTGAGCGACCTTTTGCAGCGACCTTTCTGGGAGTGCCGATGATGCAAAACCCAGCAGATATGTGGATGTTTCAGGAAATCATCACTGAGATCCAGCCGGATATTATCATCGAATGCGGAACTGCTTATGGCGGTGGGACAGTCTACCTGGCGACAATGCTGGAACAAGTCAATCCCAACGGCAAGGTGATTACTATCGACCTGAGCCCTGGGCTGGAAGGCTCTGTCAGTCGATTGAAAAACAGACCAGGACTATACAGGCGCCTGCAACAACTGCTGGATGACCGTATTGAGATCATTACCAGCAATAGCCTCGATCCAGCACTTATTGCAAAACTCCGCAAGCGCATCCAGGGAAAGAAGGTCCTCATCACCCTGGATTCCTGCCACAATTACGAGCATGTATTGAATGAAATCAAAGCTTATGGCAAAATGGTCTCAAAGGGTAGTTATCTGATCGTCCAGGACACCATTATTGACGAAAAGGAAGAGTACATTGATAAATACGGAGGCTGCCCGGGATACGACCAAAGAGGAGGGCCGGGGCGCGCAGTAGCTGAATATGTAGCGACGAATGATGACTTTGTGGTGGATGATTGCGGCGAGAAATATCTGCTCACTTTTTATCCCGGTGGATACTTGAAGAAAGTAAAGTAAAAAAGTATCATCCTCGTTTGCATCTATGGGCCTGGGTTTTCATACATTCGAGGGAATGAATACCAATCTGAGAGATCAGCCCGAACGCGAAAAGGCCCCAATTCTAATGCGCGTTTATGTTCTTCAGTAAAGGAACCGGCGTGAAAGAAACACAGGCCATCTGCGCCAGCCTGTTGGGCCAGGAAGATTTCGGTTAATAATAGTTCCGAACTCAGTCCCATATAGGGAGCCAGTCCTACAATTCCGGTATGTCCGCCTTTCAATATTTCGCCCATCAGGTACTGAGTGGTTCGGGTAACTTCGGCCGGATCAGCGGTGTAAGTCATGGTGAAAATATCATGAATATTACCGCTTTCCATCCATCCGGGCCAATCCTGCATTTTGAGGGCAAGCGTAGATTGCGTATCGGGGAAAATAGCGGAGGAAAGTCGTAAATGGGGTGCTCGATTCTGGAGCAAGTCAAATACTTCCCCTACAAATCCACTTACATTGGCTATCCGATATTCATTCCACTGCTGCAAGGCAAGGCTGTCCTGAATAGGATTTAATGCCATCGGATCATGTCCATACGATTTTTTAAACTTGGCCCTGCAATAGTCACAATAGCAATACCCTTTCTCAAAAGGTTCACTAACCGCATAGCGAATGTAGTCCAGTTGCAAGCCATCGAAGTCATAACGACTGATCAAATCTGTATATACATTCAGCCAAAACGCCCGGACTTCAGGCCGTGATTGACAAAAGAAGTGATAACCGATTTCCATTTCGGAAGCATAATCACCTGTATGGGACTTCCCTAACCAGGCCTTTTTTTCCTGGATCAGCGGGGAGCCTTCCCTTCCTACAAAATAAACCCATACCCAGGGAATCAATTGAAGCCGATGTTCCTTACACAGTGACACTAATTCTGCCATCGGATCCCAACCCGCAAACTGAGGATTCTGCTGAAGGCCGGGCGCACCAGGATAAGCGGAATAACCCCCGAAAATGATTTGCGGACAGATGGTATTGAAGCCTGCTTCGGCGATGGCGCGAACACTTTTCCGGAGTTCTTCGGGAGATGATTCCTGCATCGCCAACCATACTGCTCTGATTTCATCCTCACGAGCGGGGAAACTGCTGTAATAATAATCCTTTGCTGTACGCAATGCAGAATCCGAAAGTGCAATGGAAATAGCATCCTTTCCCTGTGAGTAAGCTATTCGGGCTTCCTGGGTAAAGTCGAGGGTTTGTTGGCTGAAATACTCAAGCTGATCTTTTGAGATATGTGCCTGTTCCCAGTCCAGGGTATCTAGCCACTGAGTGGGGGAGGAACAAAGGGTCGCTGCGGCATGCAAGCGGCTCTCGACAGTAGTATGGGCCCATAAGAGGCTGTCTTTTATTTCTATCTCAATCCCTGTAGACAGATGTGCAGATATCCAGCGAGAAGCCGAACCATGTCCCGAAATAACCCATCCATTTTCGGGGATTACCTGATCATTCCCCCCTACGGAAGTGACAATCCCATCTTCTACCACCGCTTCAATGCCATAGATATTGGTCCCTGTTTTGTCGTCAAAATCTGGGGTATAAAGCACCAACTCATCACCCCCTCGTCCGCCGGGAAAGGTGAGGTCTTTCGGGTTGATCTGTGAAATTTTGATTTGATGTGAAGAAATAACCGGAGGGGAATGCGGAGTTGGGGAGCAGCCCAATAGCCAGAAGGCTGATAGAACGAATGCCAGGAATCGAATATTCATAGGGAGAAAATAGGAAACTTATAAGCCTTTCAGCCAAACATCTATTCGGGTAACTTTCTGGTTTCGATTGAATAAGTGCTGGCTAGTTGCTTTGTCAAGAGATAGTCCCTCGATTGTACGGCACTCTCCGGTTTTTAAGGTAAGTTCGATACGAGTCTCCTCACTTTCATGATAGACAATCGGCACCTGACAATAGGTAAAAGCCAGGCATTTTTCCGGAACCTCCAGCTGTTGCTGCTTTCCTTGTATATCGTAAAAGATAAAGGGCATCGGCTTTGTTGAAAACTCCTCGCTCCGTAAGAGAATCGGATAGAACAAGAGTTTCCCTTCCCGCACGATGGCTCCCAATTCCATCATTCGAGTGAGAATATCCTCTTTGACCTGTCCTGTCATGCCCGGTTGTTGCGCACCCGCATTTCCGGGGGTATGTGAGTAGGGATCGGTTGGGAAGGCTCCATAGACTTCCGGGCTTTTGTTGTGTCCAATCCCGGCACGAATGGTATAATAATGCTCCACCAATTTGCCGCAAATCTCTTCCGACTCTCCTTGCTCCTTTGCTCGAAAGTACACTTCTGCGACCGCAAGCAGTAATTTGGAAACCATGTGCCAATAGATCGAGCCCAGGCCTTCATATCCATAAAAAGTGCCCGAACGCCCGGTGAAGGACTCATGATCAAATATTTCCTCGAATAAATCAGAGACCAGTTCCTTTTCTTGTGCTACCAATTCTCCATATCCTTGTTCGACAAGTAAATCAAATACAGGCTCCATACTCGCGGCATTTCGGAAACTGCCATTAAAGTGAAATCCCTCCTTTACATCCTGCTCAATCAATTGGCGGTTGCCATCCTTCAGGAGTTGCTGGAGAAGTTTTGACTCCCTAACCCGACTGGCAGGGATTTGGTTTTTTTCCAGAAAAAGGGCCAGCTGCCGATCTGGATACAACAAATAGCTGTACTGGTCTTCCCGATACAGGGCGCTCGTTCTCAAAGCGTCCAAAACCTCCAATGCTTGCTGAGAAGAAAGATAGTTCGCACTCAGTACAGCAACCTGTCCTTCCAGCATTTCATATAAATACCGAATAGAAATAGTTGATTTGTCAGAAAGCCGAATCAGGTTGTAAGCATGATAGAGATGGTCTTCGCGTTCATTTAATTCAATAGACGGATCAATATAATCAAGTGAAAGGCTTATGAATTGTTGAATACGCTCTTTGCTAACCTCCTGCTTTTCTCCGGAAAACCCAGCAGCATATAACTGATTGCGATAGGCGCTCCCTGCTTCCCCTAATGCATCCGTAATCCCTTTTCTGTCCTGATCCGATAAAGGACCCGGCAGCAGAGATTGATTATCCGCAAAGACATCGGTAATGGCAGCAAGAAATTGTGCCAGTTCTACCGAGATCAAAAACTGCTCGGCCGCAGAATTGGCCATGAGTTCCTGAAAAAAGAGCTGAAACCTCCGCAAATAATAGAGCGTAACCATGGAAGCCCCATAACCTACGAGGGCATTATTGGCATCGTTCCATTCGGGGCGTTGCGTATTTAGCCAAATTCCTGCTTCGGGAATGAAATTGGAAAACTTAGCCAGTACGGATGCCAGCAGTTTCTCGACCAGATTGACCAGATATACCTGCCCATTTGATCCGATCAATAATTTTCCATCTGATCCAAGTTCTGTGACGAGCTTTTCGATTTCGCCTTCTGCTTCCTTGTCATACAGAATTGTATCACGAGGATTTGCGAGCAATTCCTCATACGCTTTGATTCGGTATGGAACATTGGCATATGCAAAAATCTCCTGACTCAATAGGGACGTCAGTTGAGTGGGATGATAGTGCTGTGAGATCTCAAGTAGCTTGAGCAGGTAAATAGTTTGATGGTCACCCCAATAGCCAATAAAGGACCAGGGATCGTCCAGGTCTTGTACTTCCCAGTCGATTCCCTCATGTGTGATGCGATAGGGATTGTAGCCATCGCCGGTAGAGGCATTCACAAATTTGCAAATCATGCTCTCTGCAAAATCAGGGTAGGAGAGGGCAAGTGCTTCCCAATTTTGGAATATATCGCGCCAGTTTCCTTGAAACCCGAGGATTTTGGTTCCATCTTCTGCCTGCGTTTCTATGGAGAAATAATTCCAGGGTCGACTTGGGTCGCCATGTCTCCGGCTAAAGGTCAATGGCAGGTATTCGTAACAAAGGCGCAGCAATTGCGGGTCTTGTTGTTTTTCGATAGATTCAAATAAGCGAGATCGATTGAGTTTTGCTGGCAGTTTCTCCAGAAACGACTGGTGGGTGGCACCAACTATTGAATTAGTTTGATGAATAAAAGCTGCCAGCTTGGGGCCTTCGAGGGTATATTGATCGTCAAAAATGCCCCCACGCATTACATTAAAGAGAGTATTGGCAAAGTGACGGGTCGTACTCAGTCTGTCATTTGTCGCTTGTAAGCCATCTGAGTTGGCGACAATCTGAATCAGATTACTTGTCCCCTTTTCGATGTCTTTCTTCAATTGATTGAGCAGGCGACGGGGTTGGTGTAATTGTGCCTGAATTGCTACTACATCAGAAGGGCCCTGATCGCATTCGATGACGGTGTACCAGTCCTGGGTTTCTTTTCCGGCCAGGGTAAGGGTATGATGTAAAAAATAGGCGCCTCTTTCGGCACGAACATCTACTTCCTGATGGAGGGAATCTCCGCGTCGAAAAGCAGGTAGCTGAATAGAAGACAAGAGCCGATCTGCCCCCTTCAAGCCAATTGACCAGGCAGTAGTAGCCTTGAGCGCCTCGCTGGGTTCAGGTTTGTCCACCAGTATGGAACTCAGGCTGTACAGGCCGAGACCTGTTTGAGGTTCAAGTTCATTCTTTTTATAGGCATCTAATAGGGTACTGAGTTCCCTTTGGGGAGCCTGCAATACCCCATGTGGAAGTAAATTCTGAACGCCATCAAGGATGCGTATATTCGTCTTGTCAGGTAATAGGTTGTGGATAGTCGATCGTTTGACGATCCCAAATTGATTACTATTTGCCCATGTGTAGGAAAACGAAAGTCCCAGATCTTCATTAACCTCCTCAAATCGAAGCTTATTGCCATAGACACTTTTATACAGACTTCGATGAATGGTGTAAATCCCCAGATATCGATCGCTAAAGGGTTCCCACAAATAGAGATGTTCACCTGCATTTACCAGGAGGATAGTCTTACTCCCGGTTGTTTCGGCTGAATCATGAATCTTATCATCTGTATAGTAGGGGAAAATAGCGTGGTCAGGATTCTTGCGCCCAGCAGATAATCCTCCATTACTTGAAATAAACATCCAGTGATCTGAATCGCTGACGATACTCATAAAAAATGGACGCATATTGTCATAGTTGACTATTTGGTAATAGTCTACCCCTTCTATGGTTACAAATTTTCCGGTTGTCGGGCCTTTTGACGCGTGCAGAATAGTATCCCCCAGAAGAATGGTGTGCTTTGGCATGTTATTCAGTAAAAAGCAGTATCTCTATATTTATTCGGACACCCAAAAAGGAATGTTCGCGTGTGCTGCATGACCTTGTCCATCAAATGCATATACAAAAAGACGATACGCACCAGGTTCAGACGGTGTGAGGAATTCAATTTCATGTCCGGATGGTTTTTCAATTAGGCCGGTGAGGGTAGGAGGTACACTTTCTGCGTCCCCTCCATCTTTCAAATCCGTACTCTCTGGTTTTATTTCCCATCTATAAGAGATTGGATCAGCTTCCGGATCAGTAATATATGCGATCGCTTTCTGCTGACTGCCTGTTACCAGTTTGATGTTTTCATAGGCTGCCTTTCCCTGGAGTAGTACAGAGTCCACTCGAGGCGTTCGATTGGCAGGCCAGTCCTGATTCCATATATAGTGCATGGCATCTACGGATTCGGTTTCTTCACCCGATTCGAGGAAAATACCATACCAGGTAGGTGTCCGTTCTTGCTTTTGACCCCATAGGAAAACGTAAGAACCGACACATTGCACACTATCAGAGGCAATGGCAATGGCATGTCGTTTTCGATAGAAATCCGCCTTCATGGAGCTATTGTTCTCAATAGGTGCGTCCCATTCGGTTGTTGCTATTTCCCAATGTCCGGTTGCGCCCCATTCCGTAACCATGTAAGCGCCTTTCCAGCCTGTTTCTTCTATGTATCGAGGAAGGTTTACGATATCCGCATACATTTGAACGGAAAGCAAATCCAGATCAGAACAACGCTCGTTGATATCCACCACCAACTCCTTACTGATCCCCGCCAGCGAGGTAGTAGTGAGGTGATAGGGATCGACTTCGTGAATCATCTTCGAGATATCATTCACAGCATCCCAGACCTTCGGATTGGTTGCATGTAAATTAAGCTCATTCCCAATTCCCCAAATAATCAGGGCAGGATGATCTTTATAGGCCAGTACTTCCGCCTTAATCCTCTCAAGCTGTGTCGCTACAGCTTCCGGATCATCGTAATCGAATCCATGCCGCTCTCGTGCAATATCAAGCCCCATAGTAACTGTCAATCCATTTGCATAGGCTGCATCCAGTACTTCCTGACCACTTTGCCTGCCATTATCAGTTCGCCAGGTGCGGAATGAATTTCCCCCATGAGCTGCCAGCGTTTCGATATTTCCAAACTCCAATCCAGCTCCTTTGATATAAAAAGGCTCCCCGTTTTTATACAATTGAAACTTGCCAGCTTCCTGCCTGAGCTCCATTTTTGTGGGTTGAGCTGTGGATTTGTGTTCTCCTGTACCTTTGCAAGCAAATAGAAAACCGGTTAGTATCAACAGAAAAATTCTACAAGTCATTTGGGCAGCTTTAGGTTAGAAACTAATGAGGGTATCATCCAGGCGAAATATATTATTCTTTTACAAGAATAGCTTCCAGTTCTTCGAGTGATTTTCCTTTTGTTTCCGGAATAACAAGGATAATGAATACGAGTCCCGCAGCAGCAAATACCCCATAGATCAGGAAGGTGGTTGCATTACCCAATGTTTGAAGTTCCCATGGGAAAACCAATTGAACAAGAAAGCTGACTGCCGAATTAATTAACCCAACAAAGGAAATAGCGAGACCTCGTATTTTATTGGGAAACAATTCTGAAAACAATACCCACATAACCGGCCCAATCGAAACGGCAAATGAGGCAACAAAGCCCAATACGCCAATCAGGACCAGCATGGGGTTCATCTTAATCGCTGCGGTGACAAGATCCCCTTCTGATTCTCTTGCAACATCGAGCCCCAGGGCACTAATCAGTGCTTGTTTGTATTGGATGTCATTGTCAAACACCTTGCCTTGTAAGGGGAGTAGTTGTTCCTGATTGATGGATTCTGGGAGGTTTGCTATGGTATCAGCGCTCAGGCTATAGGTAGCAGAATGGAACCCTGCTGCGAGAATAAACATAAACACTGCTATACCTGCGACGCCAAACGATAATAGGGGTTTTCTACCGAGTTTGTCAACCAGTGCAATCGCAATTATTGTAAATACTAAATTGATAAGCCCAACCAGAATCGCTTGAGAAAAAGCGGCATCCTGTCCGATTCCGGATTGCTTAAAAATCATCGGCGCATAAAAAAAGACAGAGTTGATTCCTGTAATTTGTTGCAGAACGGCTACGACAATACCGATTAGCAAAACTAATCGCATTGCCGGCATGAAAAGCGTATTGAGTGGCGTTTTAGTTTTCTCAGGAGTAGCTGTTAAGCTTTCCCGAACGTTGGTAATATTCTGTCTTGCCGTCTCTTCATCAGTTGACTTTTTCATGATTTGGAGCGCCTCATCATACTTCCCCTTCATGATCAACCAACGAGGACTTCTAGGAACGGCATAGAGTCCAAAGAAATATAAAATAGCGGGCAAGGTTTCCAATCCAAGCATCCAGCGCCAGTTATACTCCCCGAATCCCAGGCTTTGCGCCCATCCAGCATCAGATTGCCCCAGTTTAAGGATGAGATAATTGGTGAAAAAAGCTGCAGAAATACCTACCACAATATTTAGCTGGTTAAAGGAAACCATTTGTCCCCTTATTTTGGCTGGGGCTATTTCGGCAATGTACATCGGAGCAATAATCAGGGATGCTCCTACTCCAAGGCCCCCGACCATTCTCGCAATAACCAATACCAGATATGTCGGGGCAAATGCTGATGAAATGGCAGATATTGCGTACAGGATTGCAGCTATTCGCAGGATATATTTTCTTCCGTATCGATCACTTAAAGGACCTGCAATCATCATCGCCAGGGTGGCGGTAAGCGTCAGAGAGGCTACGGCCCAACCTAATTCCAGCTTGCTGAGGTTGAATTCGGGTTCAATAAACTCATTGACGCCGGAAATTACCGATGCATCAAAGCCCATCAGGAAGCCTCCAAGGGCGACGATCAGGGCGACTATAACGATATAAGGTCGATTGGTCATGGCTTAGCGATTAGTAGCAAAAGTAGTCTGTTTAGAAAATAAGGAGCCCCCATTACCGGCACAATCCTGCGTCGGGGAATTAAATCAATAAATCTACATGCGAGATGAAAGTAGGATACCTAAACCCACCTATAGGCCCAAATAAAATCGACAGATTCAGGGGAATCCGAATTACGCGGACTCCCCTTTTCTGTAACCAAAACCTATTTGGGGGTATGAACCATTTTGCCAGTGGCAACTTGGCCATCTATTTTGAGGGAGTAGAAATATACTCCTGCTGGCAAGTTCTCACTTTGCCATTCTATTTGTTGTTCGCCGGCAGGCTGAGTTCCTTCATATACGGAAGCAACGCTTCTGCCCATTTGGTCAAAAACACTCAATTCTACTTGACTCGCTTCTTTCAATGTGTACTCGAATGTAGTTGATCCTGAAAAAGGATTCGGGTAGTTTTTGAAAGAAGATACTTCGAGCTGGTCATCAATTCCGACAGGTACTGACGTATAAGTGAAATTGTCGAAATAATAAGTATCGCTTGCGAAGTTTCCTGGATCAAACAAAATGATAAATTGATTGACTGTGGTGGAAGATAGGTCTCCAAACTGAAAAGTCAGTTCTTCCCAGGTGCTTCCTGCTTCAGTAGAATCGGTAATCGATGCAACATCAACTGCAGGATTTCCAGCCCCATCATTGAATTGCAGGACAAGTGCCACGGTAGTATTGGGACTTGCATCCCATACATGTAACTTGAATTCACTGGAAGTACCCAGTGAGAGATTTTCGGGAAAATGCCCAATAAGCACATCATCCATTTCGCCGCCATTGCGAATGTATTGAGCAACAAAGGGACTGGTGTTTGCACCGGAAGCATCAGGATTTTCAATTCTGCGGAAGTTGGTTCCGCTATGAGAGAAAGTATAGTTGACGTTTTGGTTACACTCAAAATCGTTGAGAATAAGCGAATCAGAGACTGCGGTAGC
>CAYGTH010000101.1:0-1347 GCA_964352745.1 uncultured Bacteroidia bacterium | reverse complement strand
GGTAAATTGCCTCCTACAGCAATATTGAGAATCATATGAAACCGCTCCTGAAAAGGCCAGGTAGTCGGTAGGGTAGTGCTGGGGGTCAGGCTGTTTTCAGCTACGACCTCTCCGCCATTCAGGCGATATTCAGTTACCTGCTCTCCGTCTACATAAAACTGCATGCAGTTTTCTTTCCATAATACAGTAAATAGATGGAAATCTTGTGAAAAATCACCAGATTCGAGAATGGTACTGGCTCCAATGAACCGCCAAAAATCATGGCCAAAATGGATCGTGCTCAGTACCTTATTGGTTTGGTCGCCCAGGTATTCCATGATATCTATTTCGCCACTTTTGGGCCATCCTCCATACACCTCGTCAGTAGGAAGCATCCAAATGGCTGGCCACAATCCTTTGCCACGCGGCATTTTAGCGCGCACATCCATTCGACCATACTGCCAATCTCCTTTGTTGATGGTCCGCATACGAGCAGATGTGTATTGATGCTCTCCAAGGTAGAAGGGGATTTCTTTTCTGGCTCGGATTACGAGGCTTCCATCGGACAAAAAGGCATTCTCTGGCCGATCTGTGTACCATTCCAGTTCATTATTTCCCCAGCCACACAAGTTCTCACTGATATCACAGCCATCTCCGATTTGAAAACTCCATTTCGATTCATCGATTGATGTACCTTCAAATTCATCTGCCCAAACGAGGTCATAGGCTTCCAGATTATCCGGAAATTCACAAACAGCAATCTCCTTTTGATCCACGCAGCCCACCCATAAGGTGAGGAGTAAACACATTCCTAACGCGGCGAATAGTTTTAGTCCTGAGTCTTTCACGTTTGTAGGGTTAGTTGGTTTCAATCAATCTGATATCATCGATCCATACCTTGCCTGTACCTGTCATGACAAAGTTGAGCTGCTTGGTGTTTTTTGGATCCCAATTGCCTTTGAAGTCAGCCAATGGGCATATTACTTTTTGCCAATCCCCCGTAAAACTACCTGCTTCAGTATATTGTTTACTGAGCTCCAGCTTGGCACTTTTAAAGCTATAATCGGCCATTTCGATAGAAATAGGGAGTTTTTCACTTCCTGTTAGAGGGGTTTTGAGGTAGAACTCAACGGCAGCATTTTCCCAAATAGGCGTAATGTCGAAGGGACGCCATTTGTGCCAGCTTACACCAAATCCAATAAATCCGCAATCAGCTTTACTCGCATCCCATTCGGCATAAATGGCCTCTTTTCCGCTATGCGTCTGCTCTGTTGTCATGCGAATATCCTGGCAAGCGTATTTCATCATACCAAACCCATTATTATTGACAAAAACATCATCAAAAAGTGTCCGGGGCAAGAGGGTGGG
>CAYGTH010000100.1:0-17926 GCA_964352745.1 uncultured Bacteroidia bacterium | reverse complement strand
GGCTGGGCCTGCGGCCATCTAATATAGGGCGCAGCCCTGTTTCCCCGCGGGAAACGATATTTGTAGCAATAATGCTCCCCTCTTTTTTGCTGTCGGGCGCAGATGGGCAAGGGAGTTCGAGTTCTGCCGGGCCTATGTCTTCTGCCAACAGTATATAGGTCCAATTGGGATTCCATACCCAGTTCCGGTCCATCGTTCGGCGAAACCTTTCTCCCAGGCCTCGCAGGGTAGGGAAGTAGATCAACGCGCGCATCTGAAAGTGAGATTGAGGGGGGATTTTCCCAATACCCCACTAACTACAAGTTGGATATGGCCGTCATACATCAGCTGCTTGCCCATTGCCGCTTCTGCACTGCCAAAATATTTGTTTGCTATTTCTTGTCCGATGATGATTTTATTGGGACCTGCCAATGCCGTTTCTCCATTACCCAATTCAAGCGGAAAATCAAATACCCGAAAGAGGTTGGAATCCGCAAAAAACACAGATTCCTCGCTGAATTTTTTATCTGTCCCGACAATTCCCAGGGTTTGTTTCTCGACCTGATTGTCAAACAACCGAACCACTTCCTCGATGAGTTGGGGATAATCGTTTTGCAGGGCCGGCCCTGTGGGGAATGGGTTGCTACTCGATTCTTCGCCCTGACCTTCCAGGTCAATTTTTTCTACGAGCCGATAGATCCGATCTGATTGGCTATGATATTGATCATAACTCAATTCATCCTGAATGAATAATGCGATTAAAACAAAACAAGCTATGCCGATGGAAAGCCCCAGCAGGTTGATACCTGTGTAAAGGGGATTTCTCCGCATATTTCGGAGGGCGATAGACAAATCATTTCTGAACATGGGCTGAAATGAAAAATACCGGATTTGTTCAATTCAATCGATGTGCCACCTGTTCAATTGGCTGACTGTCAGTTATATATGATGCATGTGCGTAGCATTTCTTATTTCCCGCATGTTCGGTATCATGACATCCCCTGTTCGATATCGGACAGTTTTTGGAAAATGGCTAATTCCACTTTGCCAAGTTGGCTGGAAAGAGTCGCAATCAATTGAGTACATAGCGCGCGTATGTTTGAGCTATCTATTAATACAGGGAGGCAAAGGTTGGAATTGTTTTTTAGTCGTTACTAAGCTGGATTTTCGCCATTCCGATAGCTCCACAATCGGGAAGATATTCTCCAGTTACATACCTGCTGAATAATCACCCTTCTTTTATTTGAGGCGATGTTTGATGTTTTCGATCAGGCCGAAGGCACAGCCGCTTAGCGGCTGAATATGGGTAGCATCATGCCCCCATAATTTTGGGATTGAGCGCTGTAAAGCGCCCGACAGCAAAAAGAAGGAAGAACGATTACTACAAATATGGTTTCCCCCCGGGAAACAGGGCTGCGCCCCATATTAATATAGCTTGAAACTATTAATCGAAACAGCGAAAGTGGAACTAAGATGTTAAATCAGTCAACATATCCTTGACAGCGGTAGCATCTTCGGCTTTAATGCGGCCCGCCAGTAATAAGCGCAATTGCCGTCGTTGAAGGGCGCCTTCATGCCATTCCTTTTCTGCTGGTGTTTCCGGGACTACATCATTTACGGGAATCGGGCTTCCGGACTGATCGACAGCTACGAAGGTGTAATAAGCTGTATTACTTTTTTTTCTTTCGCCGGTTTGGAGGCTTTCGCTGTACACATCAATCCGCACTTCGAGGGAAGTCGTAAAAGTCCGGGTAACCCAGGCTTCGAGGATTACGATTGCGCCCAGGGGAATGGAAGCTTTGAACTCGACAAAATCGACAGAAACCGTTACGACAGTACGATTAGAGGCCCTTTGTGCCGAAATAGCAGAAATTACATCCATCCAGTGCAGGAGCTTACCGCCCATCAGATTGCCGAGGTTATTGGTGTCGTTGGGAAGGACTAATTCGGTTTTTAAGGTATAGGTATCTGCTACTTTTTTTACTTTCATCTTTCGGGCTTGTCTCTTGTAAGCGGGAATTCGTAATTTGAGCTGTCATTTGCTCGTTTGGGTAAAGAGGAGCTCAATGTTCCAAAACTAGCAATCCTATCTGTAAAGCCGAAATGTATTTATGAAAGCATATCTCGACCTGCTTCAGCATGTAATGGAAAAAGGGACCGACAAAGGCGACCGGACCGGTACGGGCACCCGAAGTGTATTTGGTCATCAGCTGCGATTTGACCTGTCGGAAGGTTTCCCTTTGGTAACGACCAAAAAAGTGCATCTCCGTTCCATTATCCATGAACTCCTGTGGTTTTTGATGGGAGATAATAATGTGCGGTATTTGCAGGAGAATGGGGTGAGAATCTGGAATGAGTGGGCGGATGAAGACGGAAACCTGGGGCCTGTATATGGCGTTCAGTGGCGTTCGTGGAAAGGGGCAGATGGCCAGACAATCGATCAGATCTCTCAGGTAGTAGAGCAAATTAAAACCAAGCCCGATTCACGTCGTCATATTGTCAATGCCTGGAACGTAGCGGATGTGGATAAAATGGCGCTGCCTCCCTGCCATACCATGTTTCAGTTTTACGTGGCTGAGGGGCGCTTATCCTGCCAATTGTATCAGCGAAGTGCCGACCTCTTTTTGGGAGTTCCTTTTAACATAGCGTCCTATGCCTTGCTGACCATGATGATGGCTCAGGTGACGGGATTACAGCCTGGAGATTTTGTACATACCTTTGGTGATGCACACATCTATAGTAATCATTTTGAGCAGGTTAAGCTCCAATTAAGCCGGGAGCCGCGGCCAATCCCTCAAATGAACCTAAATCCCGAGGTGAAGTCTATTTTTGGCTTTACCTTTGAAGACTTTGAATTGGTGAATTACGATCCCTATCCCGGAATCAAGGCACCCATCGCAGTATAACAACAGATGATAGACCTGCTTAAAAAGATCAGACGGTTGGAAATCAAAATTCGTCGGAAGGTAGAATCTACCTTTGCCGGAGAATACCAGTCTGCCTTTAAAGGTCAGGGCCTTGAGTTTGATGAAGTGCGACCGTATCAGTACGGCGATGATATCCGAACGATAGATTGGAATGTAACAGCCAAAACCGGTCAGGTCTATATCAAGAAATTTCGGGAAGAACGGGAGCAGACCCTGTTTGTCTTATTTGATGTGAGTGGCTCTGGCGACTTTGGTGCAGGAGACTCTAATAAGCGACTGATCGGGACAGAAATTGCCTCTATTTTGGCTTTCGCAGCGTTGAAGAATAATGATAAAATCGGACTGGCCACTTTTTCAGATCAGATTGAACGATTCTATAAGCCTGATAAGGGCCGTACCCATATCCTAAAAATCGTCAGAGGATTATTGACGCACGTCAACAAAAGCGAGCAGACGAATATCAATACGGCACTCGATTTTGTAAAACATACCCTCAAGCGGCGCAGTATTCTCATTGTCATCTCTGATTTTCTCGATACTGACTTTGAGCGATCGATTACCTTGCTGAATAATAAGCATGAAGTCGTACTGATTCGCTTATTTCATCCCAATGAGGTATTCACCATTGGATCGGGGACCATTCCGGTTGTGGATATAGAAAGTGGAAATTACCGCTGGTTGAATGCCGGCGATACGGGATACCGGAAGCAATTGCAGGAAAATTTTGAGAAGATTGACCAAAACCTGCAATCCTTTTGTGCGCGTAATCGGATTGGCTACATTTCTATCGATACCCGGGAAGACTATATTCCCGCTCTGGAGGCTTTCTTCAAACGCAGAAACCGAATTCGACCCTATTAATCAGTACCCAAAACTTTGAAATCACTACAAACAGGCATATTTTTTCTATTGTTGACTTTCGCCTCCCTGTTATCGGTACAGGCACAGGTGGGAGAAGTAACAGCACGGCTGGAGTTTCTGGCCGATACTTTTTCGCTGGGGCGCCCGGTTCCCCTTCGACTAGAAGTTACTCATCCTGCAGATGTGATGGTGTTTACGCCGAGAGGGAAAAAAGATTTCTTTCCTTTTGAATTGATCGAAATGGAGCCGGAACCCACCCGTACCAGCAATGGTGTTTCGACCGATGCTGTGGTATATTATCTGAGTACTTTTCATCTCGGGCAGAATCAGTCGATTAACCTTACGATCAGTTATCGGAAAGCGACGGAGGAAGTCATGCAAACCATAGATGTGCGCAGTGATAGCGTACAACTGATTGAACGGATTCCACGTGTTTCAGAACTCCTGACTTACAGAAGTCATGAAACCCTACCGCCGCTGGTTGATCCTCCTAATTTCGTATTGATCTTTTTTGTGATCTTAGCACTGGCCTTACTCGCGGGGATTACCAGCTTATGGCTTCGGGGGCCTATCGCGCGCTATCTTCGGATTCGTAAGGTTAAAAATGAATGGAATAAAATTACCCGAAGGATTCAGCAATTGCTGGATTTGCAGACGGATCAGGCCAATTTAGTCTCCTTACTCAACCGGGTGTGGAAAGGCTATCTCGACCCCAGAGGTAAATATGCCCTGCTGAGTATGACCACAACCGAACTCATTCCCGCTGTTCATGATTTACCTGAAATTCATGCAGCAGAACAAGATGCCTTTTTGCAAATGGCCAGAATCGGTGATGACGTCATCTATGCCGGCCGCGATTTGAGTACCGAGCAAACGCTGGAATTCGGACAACAGATTCATGACCTTCTATTTGACGTTTATCAACGACGCGTCAAAAAGGTTTCCGGACGCACCGACTATACTCAGCAATTTTTCCGGAAGCTTAAGCGTCTGCTTCTGGCCGATGGAGGCAAAAAAACCATGTGGAAAGGGTATTAAGTAAGGAGACAGATGTTAGTATAAAGATTATTGATATAGTCTTTCGGTTAATGTCCTCAATCTGCTCTCTTTCCTACCAGATTTAACCCACTACTTGCAATTAACGGCTCTGTTTAGCATTCCAAGTCATAAGTCTGGATTTTTGTCGTTTAATATGTGAGCAGAATTTGATAGATTTCGCTACTGAAATAATAAATGACTATGAAAGATGTATTTCGGGCATGTCTTGCCCTCCTCTTTGCAGGCATTCTCTCGCCACTATTGGCTCAGGAGGGACACAAGATTGACATTGATGTCGAGGGATTTACCAGTTCCGAAGCCTACCTTGCCTACTACTATGGAGACAAGCAATACATAAAAGATACAGCTGCTGTTACGAATGGCACCTTCGTATTTGCCGGAGAAGAACCACTGGATGGGGGCATTTATCTGGTCGTATTGCCGCCCGAAAATAATTTCTTTGAACTCGTGATCGATAAGGATCAGCATTTTTCCATAAAAACGGATACAGCGGATCTGATTCTGAATGTCTCGATCGAGGGGTCGGAAGAGAATGAACTGTTTTACCATGACATTCGGTTTTTGGGAGAGCGACGGACCAAAGTGCAGGAAATAAATGAGAAAATAAAAGCACTGGGAGAAGCTCCTGCTGCAGAGGAATTGAAAGATCAAATCACGGTTATCAATCAGGAAGTGCAGGATCATCGGGCAGAACTGACGAAGAATACAGACTTCATCTATGCCAAGATGTTGCGCGCGATCGAGGAACCCAAAATTCCAGAAACTCCAATGTTGGAAAATGGACGGCCCGATTCTACGTTTCCATTTCGCTATTACAAAACGCACTATTTTGATAACCTCGATTTCTCGGACGACCGCATGTTGCGCACGCCTATCATGCACAATCGCGTGGACCAGTACCTGGAGCGACTGACGGTCAAAAATCCGGATTCCCTGATTATTTCTGTTGATTATATCTGCGAAAAGGCTGCTGCCAATGATGATGTATTTCAATACTTTGTCGTTACCCTTCTCAACAAATATGCAGGTTCAAAGATCATGGGCATGGATCAGATTTATGTGCACATGGTTGAGCAGTATTATATGAAGGGCCGTGCATTTTGGGCAGATCCGGAGCAAATTGCCAAAATGGAAGAGCGTGCCTTAGCGATCAGTCCGACCATCATCGGAAAAGCAGCACCTGGATTTAGTATGCAGGATATAAGCGGCAATTGGCAATCGCTTTACGCGGCACCGGGCGAATATACCATCCTGTATTTTTGGGATTACGATTGCGGTCATTGCAAAAAAGTAACCCCTAAACTCGGCGAAGCCTATCAAAACTGGAAAGACCAGGACGTCTCAATGGTAGCGGTAAGTATCAACGGATCTTTAGAAGACTGGAAAAAGAAAGTGGAGGAATATGGAATCTCAGACGGAATCAATCTGCAGGACCACCGCCGCCAGTCCGGGTTCGACAAAATGTACGATATTCGCAGTACGCCTCGTTTGCTGCTGCTCGACAAGGATAAAAAAATTGTAGCCAAGCACATCTCTGTCGATCAGATGGAAAACCTGCTCGATCACTTTATCAACGGCACAGAACTCAAAGCCCCGACTGCTGATGAATCAGATGAGGAAGCAGAAGGCGAAGAATAATGCCGATTTCACAGCTATAGCCTAATTCATGCGGTTTGCTACCTTTTTATTGATCAGCATTGCGATGATGGGCAGTGCTGGAGCCCAGCCTTTTACGGAGGCTGATTCCCTCAAAGGTCGATTGAGTCCCGAAAGGACACGCTACGATGTGCATTATTATGACCTGAATGTGGCCCTTGATCCCGACTCCAAAACGATCTCGGGCTATGTAGATATTCATTTCATTCCGGTTGATTCTCTTCAGTATGTACAAATCGACCTGGCCGCCAATCTGGTGATCGACAGCATCATCTTTCAGCAGACTCAATTGCGGTTCAAGCGGAAATACGATGCAGTCCTTGTTCAATTTCCTACATACCTGACCCCGACAGATACTTCCGATTTTCGGGTGTATTATCAGGGGAAACCCCGTCAAGCTCCACTTCCTCCCTGGGATGGTGGATTGAATTGGGAGAAGACAAATGGGATGCCCTGGCTCAGTGTAGCTTGTGAATATCAGGGCGCAAGTGTCTGGTGGCCCTGCAAAGATGAGGTTTCAGACGAACCCGATAGCATGGGGATTCATATTACGATTCCTGCCATTGATAGCTTCACATGTGTGAGTAATGGCCGACTTAGAGCCGTCACGCAAGCGGATAGTACCCGTACTTTTCACTGGTTTGTCGCCAATCCCATCAACCTCTATAATGTTACCTTTTATGCGGGACCTTATACCCATTTCACCTTGCCCTACACAGGTTTGACGGGCGACCATGAGATGGATTTTTATGTCCGGCCCCAGCATTTCCGAAAGGCACGTAAGCATTTTCGGCAGGCTGTGGATGTGATGCGATTTTTTGAATATACCTATGGGCCCTATCCCTGGTGGGAAGATGGCTTCAAACTCGTCGAGAGTTCGTATGCAGGCATGGAGCATCAGTCCGCGATTGCCTATGGCTACGGCTATGCCAATATGGCGGGCTACAAAATTGACTACATCGTCTTGCACGAAACTGCACATGAGTGGTGGGGAAATAGCGTAACAGCTGCTGATATGGCCGAATTGTGGTTACACGAAGGGTTTGCTACGTATAGCGAAGCGCTTTACATTGAGCACATTGAGGATTATGAAGGTTACCTGTTTTATTTGCTGAATCAGAAACTGATGATCGGGAATGCCAAGCCCCTGATTGGGCCATCTGGCGTGCGATACAATGCCATCCGGCGAGGTCTGGCCTGGGACAATGATGTCTATTACAAAGGAGCCTGGGTCCTGCATACCCTGCGGAGCTCAATTGGCAACGACTCTCTGTTTTTCGATATCCTGAAATCTTTCGCCCAGGAAAATGCAAAGGCCATTGTTACTACGGCTGATTTTGTGGAATTGGTGAATCGGAAAACAGGCATCGATTACGGTCCGTTTTTCACCCAATACCTCACGACAACACAAGTCCCGATTTTTCGCTATGATCTCCGACTGGAAACACCGGATGGTGCTCAAGACCCTGAGTATGTCCTCTATTACCAATGGGAAAATGCAGTTGAGGGTTTTGAAATGCCAGTCAACCTGGAACTGCCAGATGGGGAAATGCAGATCGTACCGGGGCATAATTCACTCCGAAAAATCAGTCTCGGACAAGTTGAAACCTTTGAACTTTCTACTCAGAAATATTTGATCGAAGTGGAATCTGTTCAGCATTAATCCTTCGCTCCCGAAGTAGACCAAGGGGAAATACTCCCTGTTTTGGCTACAAGCTGAACGCTTGAACAGCTCAGATTACCCGTGGCATTAATCCCCAACTTTATGAAACATTCGCTCCTCCTCCTGCTCATCGTCTGGGGCTGTTGTGCCTGTATGCCAGATGACGCTTCCTCTCCTCCGAATATCATCCTCATCATGAGCGATGACCAGGGCTGGGGCGATTTGAGTATCTCGGGCAATCTGAATCTTTCCACTCCCAACATTGACCACTTAGCGAATTCGGGCGTGAGTTTCGATCGCTTTTACGTTTCCCCGGTATGCTCCCCTACGCGCGCCGAACTCCTGACCGGGCGCTACCATGTGCGGGGGGGAGTAGCAGGCACCTCAACTGGCGGGGAACGGCTCGATCTCGATGAAGTTACGATGGCAGAGGTCTTCAAGGCAGCAGGCTATGCGACGGCGGCTTATGGAAAATGGCACAATGGTATGCAAGCGCCTTATCATCCCAATTCAAGGGGGTTTGACGATTTTTATGGCTTCTGTTCGGGGCATTGGGGGAACTATTTTGATCCGATGCTGGAGCACAATGGGAAACTGGTCAAAGGAGAGGGGTTTGTAATCGATGATTTTACCCAGCATGGCCTGGACTTTATCGAAGCCAATCAGGCACAGCCCTTTTTTCTCTATTTGCCTTTTAATACGCCCCATCGCCCCATGCAGGTGCCGGATCGATGGTGGGAGAAATTTGCGAATAAAGAATTGAAGCAACTGCATCGGGAGCCCGAACGGGAAGACCTGCTGCATACCCGTGCTGCCCTGGCGATGTGTGAAAATATTGATTGGAATGTGGGACGAATCCTAGACAAGGTGAAGGAACTCGGCCTTGCTGAAAATACGATTGTCATATATTTATCGGATAATGGTCCGAATGGAAAGCGCTGGAATGATGGAATGAAAGGAGCCAAAGGATCTACCGATGAAGGCGGCGTCCGGTCGCCGATGTTTATGCAATGGGAGGGAACATTGGAAGCTGGTAAACGATTGCCCCAAATTGCCTCGGTTATGGACCTCTTGCCTACGCTGGTTGACCTTACACAAATTGATGCCAGGATTCAAAATCCCCTTGATGGCATCAGCTTAAAGTCTGCCTTGTTGGACGGGGAATCCCTCGCGGAAGATCGGCTGATTGTGAGCTACTGGAGAAATAAAATCAGCATTCGCAGCCAGCAATACCGCCTGGATTCGGAAGGTCAATTATTTGATATGCTGGCTGATCCCGGCCAGCATCAGAATGTAGCAGAAGCGAACCCTGACATTTTTTCCCGACTCAGCACCGCTAAGTCAGCCTGGAAATCGACCGTGTTATCCGAACTGCCCGAAACAGATGATCGACCTATTCCTATCGGCGGGGCAGTATATACCCAACTCCCCGCTCGCGATGGAACCGCAATTGGCCATATTGAACGATCCAACAGCTCCCCCAACTGCACTTTTTTCACCAATTGGATCAGCACAGCGGATAAGATTACCTGGAACGCAGAAGTGCTGGAAGCAGGGGAGTTTGAAGTGGAGCTCTACTACACCTGCCCCGAGGAAGCTATCGGTTCGACCTTCTTCCTCCGTTTTGGAGAACAACAGCTTTCAGGATCGATCGCGGAAGCCCATGATCCACCCCTATTCGGTATGGATGAGGATCGGCACCCACGAGGCAATTCTTATGTGAAAGACTTTAAGCGAATGAGCCTGGGGCGGATTCGACTGAAAAAAGGACTTGGAACCCTGGAGATGCAAGCCACTGACATACCGGGCTCCCAGGTAATGGATTTTCGACTGCTGATGTTGAGGCGAATTGAAGGTGGAAGCTAGTACCGTGCCGAGTTTCCTGAGGTATTTCCACAGTCCTATGGTCACCCCGCACTCAAGGCTTTGCGAGGGAAGGGGCCTCATTTTCCCATAGTCTGAATATTGACTCCCAGCTTTCGAGTCGGCTGAGTGTTGGAGAAGTTGGGGTAGGAATGCATCGGAATTTCAAATGAGTTCCCTCGGGAAGACCTCGGGATGACTTTTTGAGTTAGGTCGCAGGGGCCTCCTACGGTCCCCTTCGAGGGAATGTGTCCTTCTTCCGGTTTGGAATGCGTTTGCCCGCCTGATCTATTGCCTTCTCCAACAAAAATAACTTGATTGAATAGGACACAATCTGAACCCTTAATTCAAGGACATGAACGCGATTCGCCTACCTTTTCTCCTGGCCCTGATTGCCCTCTCGGCGATCGGTCTTGCTTGTCAGCCGGTAGCTTCTCCAGCCGAGGGGCCTTACTTTGGGAATGGCCTGCGCAATGGCTGGGGAGATCAGCATTCCATTACCCTCTGGACACGCCTTACCACTCTGCCCGATCTGAATCAGAGCGGGATCCATTTCTTAGAAGTATCAAACGAGGCGCATAAGCGCTTGCGAAAGACCACAGATGAGGCGGCGATTCGTGCTGCGCAAATTCCGGAAGGAAGTACCTTGGCGGATATGAATGCCTCTTGCCCGGGAAGTGAAGGGGAAGTGCTGCTGCGCTATTTTCCCGAAGAAGCTCCAACGCAAATAATCGAAATCCCCTGGGCTGCGGTTGATGTCGGTAAAAATTATACTCATCAATGGCGATTGGAGAACCTAGAGCCCAATACGGGCTACCAACTGATGCTAATCGCCCGGAAAGATGCCCAATCTCCTCCCTCGGATACGATTCAGGGCTTTTTTAAGACGCCTCCGACAGCAGAAACGCCACAACCCATCCGGTTTTCAGTCGTAACCGGCCATGATTATAATCGGCGGGACGACCCTGAAAATGGACATGCAATCTATAAGAGCATGCTGGCGGATAGCCTGGATTTCTACGTGCATACCGGAGATATCGAGTATTATGACAAGCCGAATCCTTACGCCATGACGGAAGATTTGATGCGGTATAAATGGGATCGCTTATTTGCGCTACCATTTCAGCGAAACTTCTACCGCCAGACTAATACCTATTTCATCAAGGATGACCATGACGCCCTTTCCAATGACTGCTATCGGGGAATGACCTATGGGGCTGTAACCTTTGAGCGGGGCCTTGAGATATTTGACAAAGAGCAGTTTCCCTCCAATGAGGAATTGTACACAACCATTAGGTGGGGGAAGGACCTTCAAATCTGGTTGATGGAAGGCCGGAATTTCAGAAGTAACAATAAGGATGCGGATGGGCCGGACAAAACTATATGGGGAACCGAGCAAAAGGCCTGGCTATTTCGCACGATAAACGAATCTGATGCGACCTATAAAATCATCATTTCTCCTACTCCGGTTTTGGGACCGGATCGGGGTAAGAAGAATGACAACCACGCCAATAGCGGATTTACCCACGAAGGAGACGAAATCCGAAATTTTGTCAATCAGCATGACAATGTGTTTTTCTGTGTCGGGGACCGGCATTGGCAATACGTGAGCCATCGGGCGAATACTAACCTTTGGGAATTTAGCTGTGGGCCCGGATCGGATCAACATGCTGGCGGTTGGAAAGAAAGCAACCGGTCTCCCGATCATCGGTTTTTGCGGGTAAAAGGCGGTTATTTGATAGGTAAGCTTGAATATGTAAACGGGCTGCCTCAACTCATCTTCCAACATCGGGATGTGAATGGAGTGATGATGCATGAAGAAGTGTTTAAATAGACGAGCATCTTCCGGTTCACATTTTTTGTATATATATGTTTATCAATCTCTACTCACATGCGATTATTGTTATTCCTCAGTATTCCCCTCGTTGCCTTGGTTGCGTGCTCTCCCGATCAGGAGAAAACTGTAAGCAGATCCACCGATCAGCCCAATATCCTTGTTATCCTGACCGATGATCAGGGCTACCACGATGTTTCCTATTATGGCACTTCAGATATCCAGACTCCGGCGATCGATGCTTTGACAGGAGACGGGATGCGATTCGATAATTTTTATGCGAATTGCCCGGTGTGTTCACCGACGCGGGCTTCTTTGATGACGGGCCAGTATCCGGATGTCGTGGGTGTGCCGGGTGTAATCCGAACCCATGCCAATAACAATTGGGGGTTTCTGGACCCGAATGCAATTTCGTTGCCCGAAAAACTCAAAGAAACAGGTTACCAGACAGCCTTGATTGGGAAATGGCATCTGGGCCTGGAATCTCCCAATACGCCCAATGAGCGCGGCTTTGATTGGTTTCATGGCTGGCTGGGAGATATGATGGACGATTACTGGAAGAAGCGACGACATGACATCAACTATATGCGCAAAAATGAGGAAATCATTGACCCGCCCGGACATGCTACTGATTTGTTTACCCAATGGTCTATTGAGTATATTAAGGAGCAAGCCCCCAAAGAACAGCCTTTCTTCTTGTACCTGGCCTATAATGCCCCCCATTTTCCCGTGCAGCCGCCCGAAGACTGGTTGGCAAAAGTACAAGCCAGAGAACCCCAATTATCTGAGAAGCGTGCCAAATTGGTGGCCTTTATCGAGCATTTGGATGACGGAATCGGGAAAGTGATTCAGGCCCTGAAGGAGACCGGAGAATATGACAATACCCTGATCGTATTTACCTCAGACAATGGCGGATTACTCAAAGATGAGGCGAACAACGGCCCCTGGCGCGATGGGAAACAGTCTGTATATGAAGGTGGATTGCGGGTTCCCACCTCGTTGGTTTGGAAAAAAGGAGGGATCGATGCGAATAGTGAATCGGCCTATCAAGCCCTTACGATGGACCTGTATCCGACCCTGGTGGAAGCAGCAGGGGGAGAGATGAATCATGCCATAGCAGGAAAAAGCTTTTTGCCCCTGCTCACAGGCGATTCTATGAATGAGGCGGATCGACCCCTGTATTTTGTCAGGAGAGAAGGCGGCACCCGGTATGGCGGCCTGACGATTCAGGCGGTTCAATTCAACAATTGGAAACTCTTGCAAAACAGTCCCTTTGCTCCGCAAGAGTTGTACAACCTCGCCGAAGATCCAACCGAAAGCAATAACTTGATCGAGCAGGAAGAGGAGAAGTATAAAGAATTGAATGCTTTACTGATGCAGTTTGTGCAAGCGGGAGGCCGTGTTCCGTGGCAAAAGTTGGAGAGGAATTAAGGCAGCCCTACTTGGGCAGGGTGTGTGGAGGAGGATGAATTCCATGAGCCCTGTATATCGCTCGCTGATTCAATAGGAATTCTCTATTTATGTTTAATACATCGATACTTGCCCTGCCAATAGCACTAATCCCTTTTACAACTGTAAAATTTTGATTCCATTGAAAATGGCGTTTCCAACTATCTATTCTGGGATTGAACAAGCGGATAAGTGTATCCGTTTCTGGGCCTAATGCCTCTGTTTTAGTAAATTTGAAATTATTGCAGCCTTGACAGGCAAGACATAGATTGTCTGGCGATGAAGACCCTCCTTTTGCTATGGGGATGATATGATCAATTGAAAAAGCTTGAGAAGCATATTTCTCCTGACTCATGCAGTATTCACAAAAACCATTTGCTCGTTCTCTAACTAGCCTGCGGTGGGGTTTGGATATTCGCTCTTTAGCCATGTGGCACGGGTTCAATGCCAAATAGCTCAACTACATCAGCCATGTTTAGGTTTCGGCCTTCTGCTAGTTGAGTTATCAATTGAAGCCGTTTCAACTCCCAGGATTCAACATCAGCAGTAAGGGCAAGTAGTTCCTGATATTCTTCCTGATTGATTGTTAGCGCATCTCGTTTCCCAAGCAGGAAATCAAAACGCATTTGGGTTGTTTTAGGGAAGCCCTCACGAATTTCTGTAAGGAGGCTTAATTCCTGTTCCGACAGGTTGCGGGCATTTCCGGTTTTCCGAAGTGTGACGACTTGTGTGAAAAAGTCCTCAAAATCAGCTTCGTTGAGCTGTTGGACATTTTTTAACAAGTCTGATATGAGGGAAGATGAATTCAATCTCGCAACCTTAGGAAGTAGTACATAGAAAACTTAGTACATCAATTTACTATATAAACGATGATTTTAAAAGGAAGTTTTGTCCAGAACTTTCATTTTCACACCTCCAACTCTACGCCTACCTGATTGTAACTCAAATTTGCTAACGTTAAAACCTTGTCCAGAAGGTGCGGTGAACCATATTTGGGACGACTTGAAATCTCCTGCTTTTGGTTTTAAGGGGATTATTACCTACTTTTTATATAGAAAAGTACAAATTACTGTAAATGCAGATTACCCTTCATATACCAGCAGAATTGGAAAGTAGACTCAAGTCCGCTGCCGCTGCGAAAGGCTTGGAAATAAATGGATATGTCCAACGGATTCTGGAAGAAAGCATGGGGGCAAGTCATTTTGGTAACTCACCAGAAGCACGAGAAGTTGAGTTGATTTATAAAATTAACCAACAATCACTTAGTACTGAAGAGTGGGAGCGGTATCAGGAATTAAAGCAAAAGAAAATTGACGAAGTGCTCACAGAGAATGAGTTGGTAGAAATTATTCGATTTTCAGAAAAATTGGAAGCGCTTGCTGTAGAAAGATTAGGATACCTGAAAGAACTCTCTGAGCTCAAAGAAATGAGCTTAGACGAGGCTATGGATATGTTGGGGATTCAAATGCCGTCTGATGAGTAAACGGCTTAGCCAAAAGAATAGAAGTTTCGTTGCAAAAAGAGCCCAACATTGTTGTGAATACTGTGTATCGCTTCGTGCTTACTCTCCAGACCCTTTTTGCGTAGAACATATCTTTCCCATCTCACAAGGGGGGACAAGTGATCTGGAAAATCTGGCATATTCCTGTAGCGGTTGTAATAATTACAAATACGCCCATACAACAGCGTTGGATCCCCTCACCGGAATTGCTGTACCCCTATTTCATCCAAGGAATGACGCCTGGGATTCCCATTTTAAGTGGAGTCCGGATACGAAAATTATCGTGGGAATAACCCCCATTGGCAGAGCTACTATTGTTCGGATGAAATTAAATCGATTAGCCCTTCAGAATCAAAGAGGACTACTCTTCGATATTGGAAAACATCCTCCTTTTTGATATCAGGAAATTTCTTTACACCTCCAACTCTACGCCTACCTGATTGCGGATCAAATCCTCAAAAGATTCCCGTTTCCGGATAAGTCTTGCTTTCCCGTGATCAATCAAGACCTCGGCCGGCCGATAGCGCGAATTATAATTGGAACTCATCATATAGCCATAAGCACCCGCATTGCGGAGCGCAAGGATATCGCCTTCGCGTACTTCGTCGATTTTACGATCTGAGCCAAAGGTGTCCGTTTCGCAGATGTAGCCCACTACGGTATAAATTCGAGGCGTCCCGCCGGGATTGGTGATATTAACAATCTCATGATGCCCCCCGTACATCATCGGTCGGATGAAGTGATTGAGACCAGAATCGACTCCAACAAATACGGTGGCAGGGGTAGGTTTGATCACATTGGCGCGCATGAGGAAAAATCCCGATTCCGATACCATGTACTTGCCCGGCTCAAACCACAATTCAATCTCCGAACCGTATTCATCACAAAAGGTGCGGTAGGCTTTGCGGAGCTGCTCGCCGATATCTGCTACATCCGTTTCGATTCCGCCTTCTTTGTAGGCCACTTTAAATCCGCTGCCAAAATCTACAAACTTCAGCCCTTCAAATTCGTGAGCCAACTCAAACATGATATCGGCACTTTGCAAATAAGATCGTGAATCCAGAATATCTGAGCCGGTGTGTACATGCAACCCGACTACCTGAATTTTATTTGCCTGAATGATCCGCTGTACATGGCGACGTTGGAATACCGAAATCCCAAATTTGGAGTCGATATGGCCAGTTTGGATTTTGGAGTTGCCGCCCGCTGAGATATGTGGATTGAACCGAATGCAGCAAGGCACCCGGTCTTCGTATTCATGCCCAAATTGCTCCAGGATAGAAATATTGTCAATGTTGATGACGACACCGAATTCGACAGCCATTTTGATTTCCTCAAAGGAAACACAGTTAGGCGTAAATATGATTTCTTCCGGGCTAAAACCCGCCATCAGAGCCAGGCGCACTTCCTGAATGGAAACGGTATCGAGTCCCGATCCCATTTCTTTAAACAGGCGCAGGATATTGATATTGCTGAGGGCTTTGGCTGGATACTTGATCCGGGCATTGAGGCCTTCAAAGGCAGTCGTCATCTCGGCATATTTTCTCCGGATGGTTCCGGCATCATATACATATAAGGGACTGTCGAATTGTTCGCAAATTTCCAGCACATCCAGGCCCTGAATCTGGAAACGGTTATTGATAAGATCCATAAGAATCAGAATTTGAAGGTAAAAATAAGGCTTGCCCGATATTTTAGTATCCCGCTACATCGGGAATCCATAAGCAAGCTTTCGCCTACTTGTCCTTCTCACTCAGGTTTTGAAGGCCTGACAATAAAAAGTACAGCAAAATTAAGAAGGGAATGGCCATATATTGAAATATTGCGAGTAAAAAAACACCCGAAATCATCAAAATATATCGGTATTGGTTCTCGCGAAATCCATAATGCTTGAATTTGAAGGCAATCAGCCGAATATCTGCCACCAACAGGTAGGCGAGACCTACGCTAAATCCGATCCAGATATAGGGATGATTGAGGACCTGAGCTAATCCGGATTCGGGTTGGAGATTGACAATCATCCAGAAAGAAAGAATCAGTAAGGTATTAGCGGGAGTAGCTAAGCCAAAAAATACATTGGATTGTCGCTCATCCAGGTTGAATTTTGCCAGCCGGATGATGGAAAATACAGAAACTAATATCCCGGCAATCAACCAGGGGAAGCCATTTGCAAAAAAGGTAGAACCAATCTGCGGGGGGAAGGCCAGACCTTGTGATTCTTGTATAAGCCTCATCATGATCATGCCCGGTACCACACCAAAGGTTACGGCATCTGCCAGGGAATCGAGTTCCTTACCCATCGGAGAGTGAACCTGAAGGAGGCGCGCGACAAATCCATCCAAAAAATCAAAAATAAGGGCAGCAGCAATTAGGATCGCTGCGGGATATACCGCCCCCTGAAGAATAGCGAATATCGCCAGTATCCCACATACAAGATTGAGGGAAGTGATCGTATTTGGAATATGTCGTTTCAAATTCATCATGCCTTAAACATACAATCCTTTGCCGACAATATAGTCTTCTACTGCCTGTGGAACGAGGTATCGAATGGTTTTTCCGGCTTTCAAAGTTTCCCGGATGTAAGTAGCAGATATATTCAATAGCGGGGCTTCAAATTTTTGGATAGACGGGTGAGTATCGAGTTGGGTAGGTTCGGACTGCACACGTGGATATACATGAATCTGATAGTGATTGAGAATCGCTTCATGATTTTTCCATTTGTGCAGGTATTGCAAGTTGTCTTCTCCCATGATCAGGGAAAAAGCGTAAGAACGGTATTTGTCTGCCAAAAAGGTCAGCGTATCAATGGTATAGGAGGGTCTGGGAAGCGAAAATTCAATGTTAGAAGCCTGGAAATCTTTATTCCACTCCACAGCTAGTTCGGCCATGGTGAGCCGATCTAATTCAGGGATCAGATTCTTCTTTTGTTTGAAAGGGTTTTGAGGAGAAACAACAAACCATACTCTGTCCAGATCCGTCTCATTGAGCGCCGTTTGAGCGAGGATGAGATGTCCCATGTGGATGGGATTGAATGAACCAAAAAATAAACCAATTTTCATAAGTATATATTTCTCAAGCTAAGGGGTGTAGGCCAGTTTTCCTGCAAGCGAAGAATAACCGCAAGGTTCGCAAAG
>CAYGTH010000099.1:4569-17946 GCA_964352745.1 uncultured Bacteroidia bacterium | reverse complement strand
CTTTACGGACACTGGGAGATGAAGGAGTAGTAATTACCGATAACTACAGATTATATTCTGTAAAATTAAAGGTGGACACCCGAATTACGGATAAGCTAAAATTTGGAATTAGTGCCGTCCCTTCTTATTCAAAAAGGAGAGCTTTACCCACATCCATCCACAACCCTATCAGACAATCCCCATGGTTGCCTATTTACCATTCAGAGGAGACATTGCAATTCATTGATAGAGGAGCTTATCCAGACGTTGGAGTTGGAGATTATTTCCTTGAGAATCATTTGAAGAGTATAGACATCGATCCTAACGATGAATTTGGTTCCAGCAGACCTCGTACCTCAGGTGATATGAATCCTTATGCTCAATATGTTGAAAGAGAACATTATGAGTTTAATACCAATGTGCTGGGCTCAACTTATTTAAGCTATGAAATTCTGGACGGTCTTACAGCGAAATCATCGCTCGGTATTACAATAGAAAACCGTAAAAGAACCCGATATGATGGCACCCTCCATCATGCACAGGCAAGTAGAGCTCAATATAATTTACAAAACAGGTCGCGCACTAGAATTATTTCGGACAATACCTTATCCTATAATAAAGACATTAAGGATCATTCGTTCAATGTTCTGGCAGGTGCAACTTTCCAAAAAAGGCGATCTGAAAATAGTGATGTCACGGGTACAGGGTTCTCCAATGATTTGCTTAAAAATTTACAGGGAGCAACTACCATTTCAGAATTTGAAGAAATCTCCGTAGAGAAAAACAAGATCGGTTATTTCGGAAGGATTAATTATGCTTTCGCAAATAAATATTTGGTGAATGCTTCCTTCAGACGGGATGGGAGTTCAGTTTTCGGTGTGGATTCCAAATGGGGTAACTTCCCTGCAGTTTCTGTGGGCTGGAATGTACACAATGAAAGTTTCTTAAGTGGTAATGAAATCGTAAGCAGATTAAAGCTTCGTGCCAGCTACGGACTTACCGGTAATGAGAATTTCAGCGTTGGAGACGATATCATTAATAACTATCCATATTTGGCCCTCCTGAACACTTCCAATGCCATTACGAATGGAAGTATTACTCCCGGTATTGCTGCCCGTAACATAGCCAATACATTGCTGCAGTGGGAAGCTTCAAAGGAATTCAATCCTGGAGTTGACTTCGGGTTTTTGAATGACAGAATAACAGGCTCATTCGATTATTATGTAAGAACCAGTGATCAATTACTACTGGAAAATCCGGTTTCTTATGTTACCGGATTTACGGGAGGTATTGTGAATTTAGGGGAAGTAGAGAACAGAGGATTCGAGCTTGAATTGAGAACCAGAAATGTAGCTACTGCGAATTTCAACTGGTACTCTACTTTGATTTTATCAACCAACAAAAATGAATTACTCAGTTTTGGTGAATCCGACGGAGCATTGTTAGAGGATGGATTTGGTAGAAATTCACAATGGATCAACTCTGTAGGTAACCCGATTTCCTCTTTTTATGGATATGTGGTTGATGACGAATTAGCTAGTACCTATTGGGACTCGCCTTCTATTCCCATTAACGGCACATCAGAAGATGTAATCGTTAAAGATTTAAATGGCGATGGCTTAATTACCGATGAAGACAAGACGATTCTGGGAGATCCATATCCAGACTTGATTTGGAGTCTTACCAATGGATTTGAATTGGGTAATTTTGATTTCTCTTTTATGCTTCAGGGAAGTCAAGGTGCTGAAGTAAAAAATATTGGAGATCAATATTTTGAAACACATTGGCAAGGGGGTACTACTGATGAACAAGCAGTAGTTGACGCTGGGATTATATCTCACCCTTCTTTCCTTCAACCCAAAGTATTGACAAACGATGTCGTTCAAAGTGCAGGCTACTTATCGTTGAGAAATATCAACATTGGGTATAACCTCTCCAGTGCTCAATTATCTAAACTCGGGTTAGAAAGAATCAGAATTTATGCAACTGGTCAGAATGTGATTTATAAGACTTCTGATGATTACCACGGTTTCAATCCTGAATTTATTGATACTAGTGATAGCCCCAGAGCTTATGGCTCTCAAAGAGCGGGTACTCCGCTGTTTAGAACCGTAACAGTTGGCCTGAACGCTAATTTTTAATTCTGAAAAAAGATACCAATTATGAAATATATTAAATATATAATTCTTACAGTAATCGGAATGGCTTTACATTCCTGTGATACTGAAGAGTTTTTAAATCCCGTGCCAGAATCTGCTATCAATGTAGAGGCATTCTTTGCGAGTGATGCCGATGTGTTGGCTGGGATTATGGGAATTTATGACGCCGTACAAGGGGTCAATGAAAATACCAATACCAGTCTGGTTTCTTCCAACAGGGGGATACAATTTGAGTATATGTTGTCCGAAATGCGGAGTGATAATACATCAACGGCAACCTTAGAAGGTACTAAAGCTGATTTTCACAGGTATAGAGTTGACCCAAACAACATACAATCTGAAGATTACTATCAATCTATGTACGACATTATTTTCAGAGCGAATAATGTCATGAACTTTATTGATGTCGCAGATGCAGGTAATCAGAGTGCGTATATGGCTGAAGCTAAGTTTTTAAGAGCTTTTGCCTACTTTAAATTGGTAAGGTTGTTTGGCGATGTGCCCTTAGTAACCTCAGTAGTAGGGCCTACAGAAAATGATCTACTGTTTACCCGAGTAGCTACAGGTCAGATTTATCAGCAGATCACGCTAGATTTACAGGAAGCGATTAACAATTTGGACAATACCCATAAATCCAGAGCATCAAAAGCAGCTGCACAGGGTCTGTTGGCAAAAGTCTACCTGACACAAGGAAGCCCTGACTACGCAGGTGCTCAGCAGCTATGCGAGGCGATTGTGACCAGTGGGGATTTTGCATTACAAGATACTTTTCCAGACGTGTTTTATAATGAATTGAATGACGAAATTCTCTTTGCGATTCAATATGATTTAGGAAATACCCTGGAAAGTCAAAGTTTCTCATCTGAATTTACTGCGACATATCGTCAGGGTAGAGAGGATGGCCACAACATGGTCAACGAGAATCTCAGAGTAGTTTTTGATTCCATTGGAGGTAATAGAACAGCTGTTTCCTATTGGGACACCGGTACCTGGTTTGAAGTGGCAAAGTTTCTACCGGGTGGATCTGACATCACCACTACCCCTCCTTCTTATGGTTCTAGTCCTCGTGATGCGGGTAATGATTGGATTGTTTTACGATATGCAGATGTATTGCTGATGCATGCAGAAGCTATCCTGGCAGGAGGAACAGAAACTACCAGCAGTGCCGCTATAGATTCTTATATGGCAGTTAGAGAAAGAGCAGGATTTGATCCTGTAACTGACCGCCCTTCAGTATTGAGTAAAGATGCCTTGCTTGCAGAAAGACGAGTAGAATTGGCTTTTGAAAATCAGCGTTTCTATGACTTGTTGAGATTCGGAGTGGCCGATGCAGTATTGAGTGCACACGCTGCCGAAATGGGATACACGAGTTACAATTCAAGACAACTATTGTTACCTATCCCTTCAAGAGAAATTAACCTAAGTGGAAAACGCTTATCTCAAAATCCTGGGTATTAATCTAAAGCTTACTAAGTAGATGGACAGATTTAAGTATAGAGTACCTAGATGAGATATTGCTGATTATCGAATAGATATGGTCTATAATCTTTATACTAAAATCTGTCTACTTACTTTAAAAAATAGTATCATGAAAAAGACTAATATTTTTTTACGCGTAGCAACTAACATGTTCCTATGCTTCTCAATTGCACTATTGTTAAATAGTTGTGAAGAATCGTTCAAGTATGACTTACCAGAAGCAAACTCTAAAGTCGATACTGTTTTGCCTACAGCAGACTTTTCCTACATTCCAAATGCGGATGATTTCCGAACTATAGAATTCCAGAATCTTTCCTTTGAATCCACCAAATATCTATGGGATTTTGGAGATGGAAATACATCAGAAGAACAAGATCCCGTATATTCCTTTACCGTAGGAGAAGGTATTTATCCGGTGACGCTTACGGCCAGTGATGCAAATGGCGCTTCTGACGTAATAACCATTAATGTTGAAGTCGTAGATCTTTTTGTAGCGATTACCCCTGAAATCATTAACGGAGACTTCGATGACGGGCAAAATGATTGGAAATTCTCTACGTTCACCGGAGGAACTACCAGTCCTTTTAATTCCAGTAGCGATGGGTCCTGGTTGCTATATGACGGCACAGATAATGGTTCTAAAACCGCAGGCGCAAAATGGACGATGTCCACATCAGCAGGAGCTTATCTCAGCTCAAATACCAGATATGCTTACCAGGCAATAGTAGTCTCCCCTAACACAGAGTATGTATTAGAATATGAGTATGCCATAAAAAATGATGGTACTCAAGCGCCTGATGGTAATAGAATAATTGCAGGCATTCTGGATGGTCATTTTGATGATGGGGTTGATGGAGTAGCCAGTTTTGATGCCGGACCGTTAGTAAGCCATGTGGGTAGTGAAGATCTTGGAAAAACTACCTTTACAACAGTTGAAGCGAAATTTACTTCTAATGCTACGGGTGAAGTTGCTATCCTGATATATGGAGTAACAGACGTAGATGCCTATGTAGATAATGTTAAGGTATATCCAGCAGAGTAAGTAATCAACGTCGACAAAGGGGAGTTGACGCAAAACGCAGGATATTAATTCAATAACTCATCATTTCAAGTAGTAGTAAATGGATTTGGGTCGGTACTGTGGTTCGCCACAGTACTTTCCCCCTGATCCATTATTCTTTATTCGCATGAAAAAAGTTATCACATTTGGAGAAATTATGCTCCGCCTCGCACCACAGGGTTTCCTTCGGTTTTCACAAGTGGATTCCTTCCGTGCAACGTATGGCGGCGGCGAATCCAATGTAGCCGTATCCCTTGCCAATTATGGAATCCCTGTCGAATTCGTAACCCGAATCCCGCAAAATGACATTGGTGCATGTGCTGCGATGGAAATGCGCAAGCGAAATGTAGGAACAAATCATTTCGTATACGGCGGCGACCGGCTGGGGATCTACTTCCTGGAAACTGGAGCTGTGAGCCGTGCAAGCAACGTCGTGTATGACCGTGCAGGCTCAGCCATGGCTGAAATTCAGCCCGGAATGATCGATTGGGAAACTGTATTTGCGGATACACAATGGTTTCACTGGACCGGTATCACGCCTGCTATTTCTCAAGGCGCTGCGGATACGTGTCTCGAAGCGATTCAGGTAGCCAACCGAATGGGAATCACCGTTTCTACGGATTTGAATTACCGTAAGAAGCTCTGGAACTACGGCAAAACACCAGAAGAAGTCATGCCCGAGCTCGTGGCGGGTTGTGACATCGTACTGGGGAATGAAGAGGATGCCGAAAAGCATTTCAATATTCATCCCAAAGGCGTAGATGTAACCCAGGGCCATAGTGTAGAAGCAGAAGCATATCAATCGGTATGTGAGCAATTGATGGAACGCTTTCCCCGAATCAAAAAAGCCATTATTACCCTGCGGGGATCGATAAGTGCCTCGCACAATACCTGGTCTGGCGTCCTCTATGATGGAAACACGCTGTTCGAAGCACCGACCTATCAAATGACCCATATCGTAGATCGGGTAGGTGGAGGAGACTCTTTCATGGGAGGCCTGATCTATGGCCTGATTACCTATGATGGCGACGACCAAAAAGCCCTCAATTTTGCCGTAGCAGCTTCTTGCCTCAAACATACCATATATGGAGATGCAAATCTCGTAGCAGTATCAGAAGTTGAAAAGCTAATGAGTGGAGACGCCTCCGGACGGGTTTCCCGATAAACAAATCTGTCAATGATTTGAATGCACCAACCAACATGAACTATACTACTCTCTTTTCAGGACGCATATTATTAGGGTGGGTATTTGCCCTCCTCATGATTAGTTGTTCGGCGCAGGAAGGAACACTCGTTCGCGACCTCAACGCCTTCAAAGAAGCCGTAAAACAGGCTCAACCCGGCGACAAAATCGTCCTTGCTAATGGTGTCTGGGCGGATGCAGAACTGGTCTTCACGGGCAAAGGCACTGCCGAAAAGCCCATCACCCTCACCGTGCAGGAAAAAGGAAAGGTCGTCTTGGAAGGGCAGTCTTTTTTAAAAATGGAGGGTGAATATTTAGTTGTTGAAGGACTGGTTTTTAAAAATGGATACACCCCAACGAGCGAGGTGATTTCATTTCGAAAAAGTAAAAATGAACTGTGCAACAATTGCCGGGTGACGGAATGTGTCATTGATAATTACAACAACCCTGAACGCTTCGAATCCGACTACTGGGTCGGTATTTATGGAAAAAACAACCGCTTCGACCACAATTACCTGGTAGGAAAAAGAAACGTCGGCGTGACACTGGCGGTGCGCCTTGATACCGAAGCGAGCCGGGAGAACCACCACCTGATTGACCACAATTATTTTGGGCATCACCCTATTTTGGGCAGTAATGGCGGCGAGACCCTGCGCATCGGTACGAGCCATCACTCTCTCACTAATTCAAACACCGTCGTCGAATATAACTACTTTGACCGCTGCAACGGCGAACATGAAATCATCTCTAACAAAAGCGGGCGCAACACTTTTCGGTACAATACTTTTTTCGAGTCCCAGGGCACCCTCACCATGCGCCACGGCAACGAAACGCTGGTGGAGAGCAACTACTTTTTCGGCAACGGAAAACCCAACACCGGCGGCATTCGCATCATTAACGAGAAGCAAACAGTCATCAACAACTATTGCGAGGGACTGACCGGCTACCGATTCCGGGGAGCATTGGTTATCATGAACGGCGTGCCCAATTCGCCCATCAACCGCTATTTCCCGGTCATCGATTCTGAGGCATCGAACAACTCGTACATCAATTGCGACTACGTGCAACTCTGTGCGGGCAGCGATACGGAACGCAGCGCCGTACCCACAAACACGGTCGTTAACAACAACCTGTTTTACAATGAAAAAAAGGCGGATTTATTCACCGTCTATGACGACATCAGCGGCATTTCTTTCAATGGAAATGTTTTGAGTCAGAATATTTCGCCAATAAGTAAAAGCGGCTTCACCCAAGCAAAAATCGAATTTACCAGGGAGGAAAACGGCATATTGCTGCCCACCGATAAATCCGTAAAAGCAGGCATCACGGAGGTAAAACCCCACGCCACGCCCGAAAATACGGGCGTCAGTTGGTATCCCCGGAATGAGGAAGAAGTGCGGTTCAATACCGGAAAAACGATTGCTGTAGCTCCCGGAACAAACACCCTTTTCGATGCGGTACAAAATGCTGACAACGGCGACGTACTCGAGTTAGCAGAAGGAGACTACCTGATGACGAAGGCCATAGACCTTTACCATCCATTGACTGTGCGGGCAAAGGGCGGAAAACCGACCATCCGTTTTGAAAAAAACTCCCTCTTCAATATCGAAAACGGCGGGGCGCTCACACTGAACAACCTGAAAATCGACGGAGCCGAATGTCCTGACTATTCCGGCAATTCCGTCATCCGCACCAGCCGCTATTCGATGAACCGCAACTATAAGTTATTAATCGAAAACTGCGACTTCACCGACCTTGACGTCAACCACAGTTTCAACGTGCTCCGGATTTATAAAAACACTTTTGCCGACACCGTGTTGCTGCGTAATTCCACCTTCAACAACATCAGCGGATCCATCCTGCAGCTCGATGCAGAGACAGACGACATCGGCATTTACAGTGCAGAAAACGTGGTGATTGACAACTGCCGGTTTACGGACATTGGCGGCACAGTCCTTAACCTTCACCGGGGCGGAAGAGACGAAAGTACCTTCGGCCCAATGCTGCAACTGAGCAACTCCAATTTCCAAAATGTGGGGGGCGACAAACGCAACAAAGCAGCGGCTTCTGTCTCTTTGCATGGGGTGCAGGTCGCTATGATTACAGGCTGCGATTTTACGGATTGCCAACCGATGAAACTACACCTCGTGGTCGGAGACCCCATCACAAAAGTCAGAGAAAGTCAGTTCAACAACACCGCCAAAATGGTGACACATGACGGCTCTTACAAGGATGAGGATTGGGATTTTAATTGAATGAAAGTGCTGTACTTTTTTAACTTGGTAGCCGGGGCAGATAAGAACAAGCATCATGAATCTTAAGCTAAACATATCAACTTTCCTCATCTGCAGCCTCTTCGCAACAAGCGCACTGACCCAGACCCAACTGCCCCTGACCCCCAAAAAGGTCGCTGCCATCCGTTCTCAGGTAGGTGCGATGCCTTTGTTTGATAAGGTCCTGGAAGAAACAAAAGCCGAAGTGGACGCCGAAATCGCCGCCGGAATCGATGTGCCGGTCCCTAAAGACATGGCGGGTGGCTTTACCCACGAGCGTCACAAAATGAATTACCTGATTATGCAAAAAGCAGGTGATCTCTTCCAAATTACCGGAGACACAACTTATGCAGTTTATATAAGAGATATGCTGCTGGAATATGCGCGGCAATACTCTTCATGGGGAATTCATCCTACAGACAGATCCTACGCCACCGGAAAGGTATTCTGGCAATGCCTCAACGATGCAAACTGGCTGGTATATGTGAGCCAGGCCTATGACTGCATCGACGAATGGCTCGATCCCAAAGAACGGAAGAAATTGGAGCAGGACTTATTTCGTCCATTTGCTGAGTTCCTGTCTGTGGAGACACCGCATTTTTTTAATCGCATCCACAATCACAGCACCTGGGGGAATGCCGCAGTGGGCATGATTGGCCTGGTCATACAGGACGAGGAGTTGGTACAGTGGGCCTTGTATGGACTGGGAGAAGACCAGATCGATGCAGACCGGAAAGACAATGACGGGGGCCTGATCAAATTGCCGGGCCAAAAGCAAGCCGGTTTCCTCGCCCAACTCGACTATTCCTTCTCTCCTGATGGCTATTACACGGAAGGGCCTTATTACCAGCGCTACGCGATGTCTCCGTTTATCCTTTTTTCAAAAAGCATTGAAAAATATCGACCTGACATTCAGATTTTCAGGTATCGGGACAGCATTTTGCAAAAGGCTGTTTATGCACTCCTGAACCTGACCGATCCACAGGGATTGTTCTTTCCCTTCAACGATGCGCAAAAAGGCATGTCCTACCGCTCAAGAGAATTGGTGTCCGCGGTAGATATTGTCTATTTCTACTGTGGAAATGACCCCGCTTTATTACCGGTCGCGCAGCAGCAGCAACAGGTATTGCTGGATGAAACGGGATTAGCCGTGGCGAAGGGTTTATCGAATGGAAACCTTCAGCCTTTACAACGCAGATCTATTGAATTTACGGATGGAGCGGCAGGAGACGAGGGGGGAATCGGCGTATTGCGTTCGACGGGTCAGGTAGGTGAGCTTTGCCTGGTCTTGAAATATTCCGCTCAGGGAATGGGGCACGGTCATTTCGACAAACTATCCTTTTCACTATATGACGAAGGAGGAGAAGTCGTCCAGGATTATGGCGCTGCCCGCTGGGTCAATATTCTCCAGAAAATGGGGGGCCGTTATCTCCCCGAAAATACCAGTTGGGCCAAACAAAGTATTGCACACAATACGCTTGTTGTAGATGAGGCGTCCCACTTTACCGGTGATTTTAAAACGGGTAACCGACATCATTCAGACCGATATTTTTTTGGCAGTGCCAAAAACAACGTTCAGGTAGCCAGTGCCAAAGATTTTTTCGCCTATCCTTCCGTCGCAATGCACCGCACGATGGTCTTATTGCAGGATGAAAGCCTGCGCGGCCCGATTGTTATCGATGTGTTTCGGGCGCAGTCAGACTCAGCTCATACCTATGATCTGCCGCTCTATTTCCAGGGCCATTTGTTATCGACAGACTTTGAATATAAGCCAGAGCTTTCGGCGCAGCACCCGCTGGGTAAAGCCCATGGCTATCAGCATATATGGAAGGAAGCACAGGGAAGCGCCACAGATAAAAATGCAAGCCTGACCTGGTTTTCTAAGGGGAGATTCTATTCCCTGACCTCGCTGGTTTCGGTCGGAGATGACTTAATTTTTGCCCGCACCGGTGCAAATGACCCCAATTTCAACCTCAGAAGGGATCCCGCCTTTATCATTAGAAAAAAACAAGCGAAAGATGCTATTTTCGTGTCGGTCATTGAACCGCACGGCAGCTATAATCCCGTTGCCGAGATCGCAGACAATCCATTTGGCAGTATTGATTCTGTCAAACTGCTCCATAACGATGACACCTATACAATCATAGGCATCGAAGCCCAGAACGGCATTTCATGGACCCTGATGATTTCCAATGAAACTGCAGCATCAGATGTCGAACATGAAATAAGCGTGCAGGGAAACATATTTCAATGGAAAGGACCATTTGAAATCATCAAAAACTGATTCACACATAATAACCAACACGAAAATGGAAGCAATTACACCAACTACAGAATTCCTCATGGGGAGTGAACTGCCCTGGGAAGAAGTAGCCCCTGGCATGAAACGTCAAATGATGGGCTATGACGGCAAGATCATGATGGTCAAAGTACATTTTGACAAAGGTGGGATTGGCCAAATGCATGAGCATCACCATTCGCAGACTACCTATGTAGAAAACGGCTCCTTCGAGGTGACGATCGGAGAGGAAACCAAAATTCTGGGGGCAGGCGATGGTTTTTACATTCCACCGCATGTGATGCATGGCGCAGTGTGTCTGGAAGCGGGGGTACTTATTGATGTATTCAGCCCTGTTCGGGAAGATTTTCTTTAGCCAAAATTTACAATCATGAAAAAAATAAAAGGGCTCAGGTGGTGGATCATCGGACTTATAGCGTTGGCTACGATTATCAACTATATCGATAGGCAATCCATCAACGTATTATGGCCAGAGATATCGGTAGAACTATTCCCAGACAAAACAAATGATGAGCGAAAGGAAGTATTTGCATTCATATCTGTCATTTTCGTCTTTTCTTACGCTTTTGGTCAGGCTATATTTGGAAAGATATTTGATTGGATCGGGACAAGACTAGGCTTCGCCCTTTCTATAGGCGTATGGTCTGTTGCTACTGCATTACATGCCGTTGCGAATAGCATATTAAGCTTTAGTATTTTCAGATCGATACTGGGGGTGGCAGAAGCAGGCAATTGGCCGGGAGCAGCCAAAGGAAATGCCGAATGGTTTCCGACAAAAGAAAGGGCATTTGCACAAGGTTTATTCAATTCGGGTGCTGCTATAGGCGGTATCATATCGATACCCCTTATTGCTTTTTTATCTGTTTATTTCAGCTGGCAATCTATCTTTATTATTGTAGGTATTACCGGGCTTTTGTGGCTTGTTCCGTGGTTAATTTTAGTAAAATCACCCCCGGCTACCCATCCTTGGTTGACTCCAGCCGAAAAAGAATATATCCTTAGCGGACAGAAAAATCAGGATATCGATGAAGATGGAAATTATGATGATGGCTATGCGCCTAATATGGCCCAATTATTAAGCCATAAGCAAAGTTGGGGGGTCATCATTGCATCGGCAGCCATTGACCCGATCTGGTGGTTATTCGTCTTTTGGATACCCATCTATTTATCAGAAGTCTATGGCATGAATGTAAAAGAAATAGGTATCTATGGTTGGGTACCTTATGTTGGAGCGATGTTAGGGGCGTGGTTTGGGGGATTGTTGGCACAAAACAGACTCAAAGTGGGTTGGACCGTTGACAAGACCCGTAAAATGGTCATTACTTTGGGGTGCTTGATAATGTTACCTTCATTGTTAGCTATGGCGAATCCGGGTGGCCCCACGGCAGCGGTCATCATAATGGCCGTCATATTGTTTGGGTTCCAGACTGCAATAGGCAATGTTCAGACCCTTCCGAGTGATTTTTTTAGTGGAAAAACTGTTGGGACGCTTTCTGGCATTGCAGGTATGGCCGCAAAACTTGGAGCGGTAGGGTTGACATCTCTTGTACCCTGGTTGACCTCTGGTGGAAATTATTCCCCCGCATTTGTGATTGGGGCAACTTTAGCCATCATAGCACTGGGAAGCGTTTGGATCCTTTGCCCTGATATACACCCGCTAAAACCTAGGAATTAATCCTATTTTGACAAAATATTAATCCTATTGTAAAACGATAAACACGTAAAAATGAATAAAAATAGAGTCGCTATAATTACTGGAGCCACTGGTGGTATTGGTTTTGAAGTAGCAAAAAGATTAGGCCTGGACGGATATACCGTAGTATTAAACGGTATCGAAGATGAAGCAGGAGCTCAAAGAGTTGAAGAACTTGTAGCACTGGGAGTTAAAGCTGAATATTGCGGGTTTGATGTTACAAAAGAGGAAGCGGTAACCGCAAACATTACCAAAATTGGTGAAAAATACGGAAGAATTGATGTCCTGGTAAATAATGCAGGGGGATTAGGGGGAAGATCCAGGTTTGAAGAAATGACAACCGAATTCTACCGATTTGTAATGGCATTAAACCTGGATTCTGTGTTTTTCGCTTCAAGAGCTGCAATTCCTTTTCTTAAAAAAGGTGAGCATCCTTCCATCATTAATTATACCTCAAATGCAGCCTGGAATGCAGGCGGGCCTGGAGCAGGTATTTATGGAACCTCAAAAGCGGGAGTTCACGCCATTACCAGAGCATTAGCAAAAGATTTAGCCGAATATGGCATTCGGGTAAATGCAGTATCTCCTGGTACAATTGATACGCCTTTTCATCAGCAAATCAAATCAACTAAACCAGAAGTTTTTGCTTCTTGGGCTAATAATATTATGCTGGGCAGGTTGGGACAACCAGAAGATGTCGCTGGTGTTGTTGCTTTCCTGGCCAGTAAGGATGCTTCATTCATTACAGCCGAAACCATCCAGATTGGTGGGGGTCAGGCATTAGGCATTTAATCCTACCTTCCAAATTCAATACACTCTTTGAATCGCTGGCCTTTGGGTCAGCGATTCAAAGAGTTACCATCTGACTTTCCTTGCCGATGGGTAAAACGGTAAACAGAATCAAGTAAGAAGACAGGTTAAAGTATAAAGATTATAGCTTTTTGATAATCAGTAGTTTTTAGTCTCAATACTCTATCCTAAAATCTGTCCATCTAAGTAAGTCCAATACGTATCGCATGTTCGGGAATTGCTATGCTTTGCAGGTCTCGTAACCGTGCATATTACCTCAAACTCATGAAGACTAAATCGTTTTTTCTACGATTCCTTATCCTGGTCCTGGGCAGTACCCTATTGTCATGGATAGAGAATCCGCCACAGGAAGACCCAAATCCTCCGATGGAAGAAGAACAATCAGGGATCATAGATCTCACGCATTGGTACTTAACCCTTCCCGTAGATGAAGATGGGAATG
>CAYGTH010000099.1:0-4469 GCA_964352745.1 uncultured Bacteroidia bacterium | reverse complement strand
GATCCTTCGGCAAGTGATGATGCCCTCCTGCTAAAAACGGCCTGGAAAGATGATGTCGGCTTTTACTTCGATGAGGGGGTAGCTACGGATAAGTTTAGCCTGGAAGTCATTGCTTCAGATGGAAGACTCGAAGTGAAAATGAATGACGAATCGGTCGTTTTTGACGATGAAAGCATGCAGAGATGGTCGTTTGAAAACTATTTCAAAGCAGGCAATTACCTGCAATCGCGCGACGCCAACGCTTATGCAGAGGTTCGATATTATGAACTGACCGTTACCCATTAATTCGTTCAATCCTTCAAATCCCAACCAGATCTCCCTAAAGGATCTACCCGATATTCAACTATTCATCTAAGCTCTTTTCTCCTCCCTTCATGGCTGGAGCAAGGGTGCTCTATATCGAATTTTTGTACTTAAATCTGTCTACTTAAGGGAATAATAATTTCGGTTGGTTGAGGAACTGCCCAGGTGATAGGCCTAATGTCGTCAAAGCAAGTATGTGTCGATTAACCAGGCAGTTTCCTCTTTTTTTCAGTAACACATCAGATATGGCAGCCTTTCGAAAACTTCACGTCTTACAGACCATCCATGAATCAGGGATGCTTCCGCTTTTTGCGTAGGCATGGGATCTCAATTGATCAACAAAGACAAAACCGGTGCTTATTTGTTGGATGAAATAGAAAGCCTCACCCGAGAAAGTATGGAGAGGATTCAGGCCATTCGCCAATAATCAATTTACCTTATCCCCTACCCATTTCGTTGGTTTTGAACCTGTTGTAGCCAGAGCCGCGCGAATCGTTTGTCCAATTCTCGGAAAATACATTTTCCTATATTGGAGAAAAGTCTCTTATGCGCACCCTATATTTGCTGGGATTAGTCTCTTTTTTCAGCCTGCTTGCCTGCCAGCAGGCCCCTTATAGTTCCGATCCCGCCGTTCTTCAACAAGGTCAGGAATTACTGGTCCAGAATTGTAGTGCCTGCCATACCCTCCATCAGGATGGTATCGGTCCTAAGCTCGCTGGCATCACCGAAAAGGCTTCGCCGGAATGGCTGACCAGCTTCATTCAGAATCCGCAAAGCCTGATCGAATCCGGCGATGCACGGGCTGTCTCAACAGCTGCCCAATATGGCAATTCCATGCCTGCTTTTGCGCATTTGAGTCAAGAGCAAATCCACGCAGTTTTGTCCTATCTGCATACCGAACAACCACAAACAGTAATTGAAACGGCTCAAACACTCGGGGAACCCATCTTTCGTCCGCAACCCGATAGCCTAACTGATTCTGGTATAGAAATAGAGATCGAATCGTGGACACAACTCCCCGCAACCCATGAAAAACATCCCAAAGCCCGAATCACCTTATTTCGAGACGTGCCGGGACAGGGATATCATGTGGTAGATTTACGTGGACAATTGTATCATCTCACCGAATCCGGGGAACACAGCCTCTACTTTGATCTGGCAGCTGCCGTACCTGATTTAGCTATAGAACCGGGCCTTGCTACAGGTTTTGGTTCCTTCGCCTTCCATCCTGATTTTCAGCAAAATGGGCTTCTATACACCATTCACTCCGAACAAGTTGGTACAGCAATGCCCGATTTTGCCTACGCAGACAGTTTGCCGGTCTTGCTGCAATGGGTCCTGAGTGAGTGGAAAACACCAACTCCTGATGCCCCTGTCTTTAGCGGGGAACGCAGAGAACTCCTCCGGGTAAATTTCATGACAGGCTTACACGGGATGCAGGAAATCGCATTTCGCAGCACTGCACAGGCAGGAGATCCCGACCGTACTTATCTCTATGTCTCCATGGGAGAAGGCGCCGCTGTGCGAGATGGATTTCCTGAGGTATGCGGGAAAACAACCGACATCTGGGGTACCTTGATTCGGATCGATCCGGCAGGAAATAATAGCCAAAATGGTCAGTACGGAATTCCCGCAGACAATCCCTTCGCGGATGCTACCGATCCTGATGTAGTCCGGGAAATTTGGGCCTATGGATTCAGAAACCCACATCGGTTTTGCTGGGATCAGGTATCCGGGCAATTACTCATCACCGATATTGGGCAGGACCAGATAGAAGAAATCAACATTGGGGAAGCCGGAACCAACTATGGTTGGCCCTACCGGGAAGGGCCCTATTTAATTGATCCCATTACAGACCTACCTAACGTTTATCCCCTCCCTCCAGGCGATTCCGCATTGGGAATCAAATACCCATTTGCCTTTTATGACCACCATGCCGGAGACGCAATTGCAGGGGGAATTGTCTATCGGGGAAGCCAGTTTCCCCTCCTTCAGGGGCAGTATCTCATGGGAGATATTCCTTCCGGCAAAGTATTCCTCTTTGATTACGACGCACAGCGAGCGGGAAAACGCGCTCCAATTCAATCTGTATCTATCCGCTACAAGGGGGAACCCTTCTTATTTCGGGAATTTTTCAAGAAAAAACGCGTGGAATTCCGGCTGGGGTTTGATCTCAAGGGAAATATGTATCTCCTTACCAAAGCTGATGGAACCATTTGGCGGATTAAGGCCGTCAATCAGATTAAGAACCCAGCTTAAAATTCCGAATTTGCCAGGTAAAACCCAGCATTGCGTATTGCTGAATGACCTGCGTCTGCAAATCCTGAATATAGGTGTCGCTGATGGTCCGCTGAATGCTGTTATTTTGCCGAAGGACATCAAATACAGATAGCTGAATTTCGCCGCGCTGGCTTTTGAAAATCTTCTTCGCAACTGCCATATTAAACAGCCAGAAATCCTGGTTAAATTCATCCGATAGCCCCCGATACAGTTGGTTCGTTGCTTGTGCCCGAAACACAAAGCCTTTCCCAAAAATCAGGTTCACCTTAGCCAAAGACGTCTGATTTACATACCAGGTATCCTGAATAGGAAAGGCATTATTCTGCACTTCACTCACATTGCTACGCGTTGAAACCGTAAAATCCACGTTTTTACTGATATTACTGCTCAGCGTAAGGCCGGCTCCCAATGTACTGGCTCGGGTCTCATTCTGAATCTCATTAATGAGGCTCGGCGTACGGGTATAATTCGCGGAGAGGTTTATGTTCAGATTTGACTTAATCGCCTTCACAGGTAAGCCATACGTCAGAAAAGATCGGAGTTGGTATTGGCCGCCCAGGTTAGTGGGACTGCTTAATTGAGTGCCGGCCTGTAGTAGAAATGAATTGGCGAGCAGCGTATCCTGGCTCGGAATAAAGGTACTTTGTCCAATATAGTTCTGCGTATAAGTCCCGTTCAGCAGGAAGAAAAACACAGTTGATTTTTCCGTATTCGTGGCATTATACCGAATCATCATATTATGCTGATAACTTTGATCCAGCTCAGGGTTTCCCGTACTCAGAAATAAAGGGTCCGAATTGTCCACGACCTCTTGCAACTGCTCTACAGAAGGAGTTTGCGTATTCGTGCGATAAAAGAATCGAAGATTTTTTTGCTGAGAAATGCGATACCGAAGCATGACCATCGGCAACACATTGAAGAAGTTTTGCTTCAATGTCCCTGCATTGGGAAATACCTGTTCATTATTCAATGTAGCCAGTTGCGCCGAGACCCGAAACATTGCATTGAATTTTTGATTTCGAATCATCAGCCCCCCTCCAACCTGATGTGCCCAATACGCATTCGTAAAGGTGTTGGAAAGTAAGGTATCTATAAACGCATATTCCCCTGTTAGTCGATTAAATTCGCGGGTAATTTGTTCCGAATCATTGTTTTGCGGCGCGACGGAATAGTTCAATTGCAACATCCCCCAACGTTTCAGCCGTTCCGTCAACATTACATTCGCTGACAGATTCCACCCCTGACTTTGTAATACAGCCGCCTGATTCAGCGTATCAAAAAAGACTGGCGGGGTAAAATAGTTGAGGCTGGAGTACAGTTGATTACCTCCGGACTTATCGGTATAAGCTGTTCGGACATTAATGGAAATCGTGCGGCCCATTTTTTTAAATCGGTGCCGGAACAGAAAGCTATTGGAGAAATCTACTGCGGAGAGGTCCGAAGAAAAGGTACTGTTCGTATTATTGAGTGGATTTCCCTTGAGTGAGGTCAGTCCCAGGGTAGATTCTGAACCGTCATTTTGCTGCCAGGTTGCCCGCGGACGAATCATGATCGAATTGCGGGAGTCAATATCATAGTCGAGACGCAAGTTCAGTCGATGATTATAGTTCTGGCTACCGAGCAAGCTGGACTCGCCATAAACCTGACCTGAGTCCGCATTCAGAATGAAGTCACGATTCAGAAGTTGGTCTGACTCATTTTCGCCGTGATTAAAGAAATAACTGGAAGTGAAATTTATTTTATCTAACCAATTATCCGAATAATTTAGTCCAAAGGCCTGGGAAGTCGTGATACCGCCCTGCTGGGGAACCAGGAATTCGCTGGCATCAGCTCCTCCTCTTTGTCCACCTCCGGGGCCGCCGCCTCTCCCTCCGCCGGGGCCGCCC
>CAYGTH010000098.1:0-18193 GCA_964352745.1 uncultured Bacteroidia bacterium | reverse complement strand
GATAATCGGTCTGTTTCGTTATTGAACTTCCTCCTGTTTCAAAGACCTTCTGCCGGAGTTTAGTCCCGGCAGCATTCCCTCGGCTACGCTCGGGACAGGCTCCAATATACGCTATCTTGTTGCCATTTGACAGCTCCACTTCAGTCGGTTGTCCGGCCTGTTTTTATACCGGCTACCGGGGCAGGCGGGCTGCCTTCGAGGTGCTCCCGATCTCTCGGGATCTGACTGATATGATCAAAACCGGCCAAGGTAATGTCGATGCCTATTTGCTCGAAGCTGGGATTCCCAGGCTGCGGGATACGCTGACCGATTGGCTACAGGAAGGACTGGTTTCGCTGGAGGAGGTGATTGGGCATTTGGAGGGGTAGGGAGAATCGGGCGCTGGAACCTTACAAATTCCGAGAACCCTGAATGGGAAGCAAATTATCCAAGGTGGGCGCTCTATCGCTCATGAGTGATGGAGGAGAAATTGGGTATGGTAGTCAATGAGAGACGGTGAAAGTGATGACCCGGTTTTACACCTACCCCCAACATCAAAACTTTCATCATGGGGTCTGACAACCAACCGCGCAGGATTGTACGGTAACTTTTTTAACTCCCTCATAATCAAGTGAAAAACCAATGCTTTAAAATAAATTGTGGATCGATAGAATATCCAGTTGTTCTTTCCAACCCTTAAATACAGACGAATTAGGCCTATTTTTGTCCCTACCGTACAATCCTGTTCCACTGGTTGTCAGACCCCATTAATAGGGTTCGTCCCATCCAATCCTGCAATCAAAAGCAGGCCCAATGGAGCCGCAGTTGACCCCCGCCTTTTTCAGGACCGACTAAATATTGGACTAGCGGGAGCATTATGGGCAATTGGCTATTCATTACCCCATTTATAAACTAAATCAGTTTAAGGGGGACTATATCTATCTGCTATTGCTTTGCCTTGTTCATTACCGCTATCAAGGGTATCACGCAGATTTGGATTCCATGATCAACGCTGTTGATCTGCAAACTCTATTTAGGATGGCTAAAACCAATTAGATCTTTGGCCTTTTCGGCGGTACAGGCAATTTTACCCAATCGCGTTTTAGGAAAAACAGGCCTTCCTGGATTCATTCCTGAACTGGAAGAGGATGATTATGATCGACCTGATATTCCATACATATCTCATTCAGTATGTGTCTGCATTTTTTTGGCAAGAAAATAGGTTGATACTTTTTCAGAGCAAGACACAACCTAGTATTTACTATTTTCTCTTTGGGAAATTGCTAATTCGCTCGACCATTTTATCTACAGTAGTAATTACTAAATATCCGGTCTCATCATCAAAATACATCAAATAACACCAATCATAAAGCTTATCTATGAGATATACGGATTCAGTAGTACTAAGATAACCATTCTGAAACCGACCATCTCTAAAAAAAGATTCTAGCACAGCATTTTGTCCTTTGACATATATTTCATCCAGATGAGTCCATTCATGAACAACCTGAAATTCATCAATGGTCAGATTGTCTATCTTAAGATACTCGCCCCCTATCAGAATCTTTGTCATTCGATCTTTTGGATTTCCGTCCATTTCCAAACACAAATTGTATAGCTCGTAGTTTGAAATTACCACATCAATCGTATCTCTAACAAAAATCCCAGATACAGATACCAAAAAATCATCTTCTAGTAGATCATTTGCTAATAACTCATAATACAAGGATTTGCATCGATCTAGCTCAGTATTTTGAGATTGGCACTGTGAGCAAGAGATCATTAGTATTCCAGTTAAATAACATAAAAGTTTCATTATTCTTAATTATTGTGGTCTAAATGTTGTTCCGGGATTTTTTTACCTCTATAAGTTTCTCTGATATCATCTCCAGTCTTTACACGAACCTTATTTTCAAGATTTACTGCTCGGACTTCTTTCATAGAGATTCCATTATTTGTCTCCCCTTCGTTATTAGTATTTTGTCCTTTATCATTATCATTCGCATGAGATAGTTCGTGTATTACACCAGCCTGTGGAGATCTTTCATCGCCATTAGCGGTAAAACTGTTTTCGGGATCATAATATGTGATAGATCCAGTTGGAATCCCATTGTTAGCATCGTCCCGTGATAGAGGTTTATTTCCATTAAATTCTCGAGACCCAGTACTAGGGTGCTGAATATAATGCTTGTGTTTACTGTCTTCTAAATCGTCAATAACCTCTCTTACCTCTGGATCATCTTGTTTAGACTTATTTAAGTCATATCTAACAGCGACCAAGTAGGCATCTTCTCCTTGATATTCTTTCCCATTTTGATCAAACAATTTTTCGTTCTTGTAGGTATATGATTCATATGTATTAGTACTCGTATTTACTGTTTTAATAACAATCTCAGCATAGTTCCCGTCAGGGTCCACAAAAATCAACGGATTATTCGCCACATACACATATGGCGAAATCTGCAAATACTCCTCGGCCAGCGCATCAACCCCATTCCACCTTCCGATGGAAGCATCATACATCCTCGCCCCATAGTCATGCCATCCGATCCCCAATTCATCCTGTAGTTCCTTTCCGTTGTAGAGATATGCATTGGATTCTGCGGGTGCCGCCAAGGTACTAGCTCCTGATAGCCGCATCCCGAACGGGTAATAGTGATCGATCTGCACCACCTCATCATCAATCGGATTGGGATCGATAGAGCCGTTGTCATCCTCATCTGTGAACATTACCCGGATGTTGCCCAGGTGGTCCTTGAGGAAAGTCTCGTGGATCAGTTCTGTACCTGCACGCCTCACCCGGCCTTCCTCGTGTGAGAAAAACAGCAGTTCCAATGATTCTGTGCCGCCTGCCCCATCACTATCCTCATAGTGAAAAGCATTTAGATAATCGGTCTGTTTCGTTACTGAACTCCCGCCTGTTTCAAAGACCTTCTGCCGGAGCTTGGTGCCACTGGCATCATAAATATACTCAATCTTGTTCCCATTTGATAGCTCCACTTCTGTAGGTTTGTTCAAATGGTTGTACACCATGTCGATGTCTTTGTTCTTGTCTTCTATCAAATTGCCACTGTCATCGTAGGCATAATCATCCCCTGAGGTGTTTTTATCTACAAACTGCTCTACACCCGCGAGGGCGGTCGAAAGGCCGTAGTCGGCTACCTTGGCCAGGCGATTGCTCTGATTCCCACTTTGGTAATTGTAGTTCAGGTCATCCATCAGGCCATAGCTGCTTGTGCCGGTCTTCCCATAGCGCTTGAGCGTTGCGATATTCCCGTTCTTGTCATAGCTGTACTCGGTCTTGTAGCGGTCAGCATTGATATCCCAGTAGGTAGAAGAGCCTCCTTTCTCGCCATAAGTCGCTTTTGTCAGGCGGTTCATCTGGTCATACTCATAGCCGTAGGCCTTCACCTCACAATTATCAGAGGTCTGCCAGGCCATCACCGAGATATTCCCATTGTAGAGCGCATCTGGGTGATACAAATTGGCAAAGGTCTCATAGGTATTGTAGCGAAGCTTGAGGCTGAAAAGGTCATCGCTGCTGCCTGTGCAGCCCGGATCAAGCTGATTCATATCGGTCAGCCAGCCCCGGATGTTGTACTGGTAATCCACAGATTGCAGGAAGGCATCGTGTGCATTGTAGTGCAGGTTTTTCGTTGCTAGCTGTCCAATCTCATCATTCTTATTGAAGTCATAATCGTCGTAGTGACTTGCCGAATGCAGTTCAATCCCCGCCTGCGTGATGTCAGGGTAGGCGGTATTGGTGTATCCATGCAGGGGTATAATGGGTTCCGCTTCGGAGTCAGGGATTAAAGGCGGTAAACCGAGTCTCTAATTCCTTTACATCGGGCTTATTACCCTCAAAAATAAGCACCTGATGCCGAAAGGTTATTTTGGCGCCGGGAGCCAGTTTGAGTTGAAGTTCTTCTTCCCCTTTGCTGAATATCTTTTGCCCCAGTGGGTTGGCTGCGAATAAGCCATAATCCCGCGCATGCCAATAAGTGGGATAACCAGGATTCTGGGAATGATCCATGATCACAACGGAAACGGGCTTATTCTCCAACTTTGAATCGAGAGACATCCAACGGGCGCGGGTCCCCCATACTTGCTTACCTGTAATGCCTTCGCTGCTACGGTAATCGCCCAATACGTCGGTATTGTCAAGCCGGGGTTCCGGGTCTGCAGAACCATCAGCCAGGGAGAGTTTGATCGGCTTCTTTGTGGGGAGTTCCAGGGCTCTGCGAACCCGAATCCCAAACATGCCTTCCTTGTTATCCTCAAACACAACCTGCTGGTCCCCTGCCTCCAGACTTGTGATGCGGGTGATGACCCGATCCGTTTCCCCGCCTTCAAAAATGAACCGGGTTTGCTCCTTAATCAGAACAGCACCATCGGGACTGAGCCAGTGCATTGTGACGGCCAATTCTCCCTGTTCGGAGCCGCTCTTCATTTCATCGATAGAAACGAGTTCTATATGACCATAGTGTTCTGGATTGTTATCGGATTTCTCAGGAGAATTATTCCAAAAGTCATATCCATTTACCTTGCCATAATTCAACCAAACCCCCACATGGTGCGGATGATCTACGCGTTCCCCTGCTACAGGATTAAGCGGCCAGCCACGGGTAATGGTTGTGCCGGAAGCAGTTCTGACGGGGAATAGGACAGGCTTTTTGATTCGTTCCTGCCAGATAAGACCGGTAAAGGGTTTGCCCTCTATGTGGACTTCAACTTGATCTCCCTGGGCAAATACGTGAATCCTGGGCTGTTTAGGAGCTTGTGCGCTCACATATAGGGAGGCGAATACTGTCACCATCAGGAGGAAAAGAGAGTTGGAGAGATGCATACTGATTGGAGTAGGAGTCAAAGAATATTGGATCAAAATGCTCATTTGAATTCATGATCCCAAATAGCAAATGCCTAAGGCAATGCTTTCCCCAATTGACAGGCTGGATGTTCCATGGATACATCCGGAGGGGATATGTGTGGATTGCTATCGCTGAAATCCTGCTGGCGGACTCTGTCTGGCCAAAAAGTCCAGCACTTCTATGAGTGCGTTTGCATCCTGCTGCTCAAAGGTCAATTGTGAGGTGAGTTGGAGGTTTCCACTGGATCTGGGTTCTACATTCAACGAGATAGATTTCCAGCCGGCAGCGGGGGCTTCCGGGAGAATCGGCAACAGGGAGGCAAGGGGAATATCCATTGCAAGTAGCTCATTGCCGGATAGCTGGGATTCATCAGCCAGTTTTATAGAGGAGAGACGACTGGAGTCAGTTGAAATCAAGAGGTGTGCCTCCCTGCTGTCGAGGTACAATGGGAAGTCAAGTACCTGCACCAATTGTTTGACGGTGCCGATTTCGGAGATCATGCCCCGTGTTTCCCAGGCCTGAAGCCATTGAGTTTGCTGAGAAGCATCTAATCCCAATACGATATCAAACCCCGGGCTTTGGACTTTTCGCGAACTCACTACTTCGACCTTATTAAAATCTTCATCATACTCGTAGGAAATGAAGCGTTTGTTAACTTCCTGAAGTCCCCAAACCTGAAAGCTCATTTGGCCATTCCATGCCGACAGGAATTCGTCAAGCTCCTTGCTTGCCTGAAGCGTTTCCGGGAGTTTCGACTTCCCTTCCTGTACACATGCAGGGTCCATATTCAGATATCCCGATTGCTGGGGGAGGGTAAACTCGATGGGATCGGATGAGGAAGTACATGCGATGTCCATTTGCAACTCTTCAAGTTCTGCCAGCAGGGCAATCGCTCCCTTTTCAAAGGAAATTCCGCCAATCGCGGTAGATTGGATGGGAGTATTTTTCATCCAAAAGGCAAAGGTTTCAGATCGGTCGAGCAAGGGTTGAATCGGAATGTCAGCGGCAGGCTGGACATTTTGGGAAAACATCTGCTGTAAATAGGGAAATAGCGTGCTGCTGTCAGCGCGCCCGAGAACTGCAACGAACGCTTCATTCCAGGCAAATGCGGTTTCCCGGTCTGCCCGCCAATAGCGCTGAAATGCCTCTTCAGGTAAGGGCGATTCGCCTTCCAGCAGGATTCGGTCATTCATCATCTGGCTGAATGAGGCGGGGTCGCGAAGCGATGCGCAGGCTCCCCACAGTTGTTCTCCGGTTTCTGGATGCGTAATCCTGAATACCAGTGCTTTTTGGGTAAGGCTGAGTCCTGGGTCTGCGGGGGGAGCATCGCTTTCTCCCAGTCCCCATTTCTCGCTCACAGACTTGCGCATGGCCTGCATTCGATCCCCATTCATCAGGCTTTCTGTCAACAAGGTGCTGGCAATTGATTTCACGTCTATTGCTACGACGATGTTAGCCTGAGCTGGAATTCGATTCGCAAAGGCAGGAGCCTGGCGTAAATACCACCAGGCTCCTGCTGCGATTAAGATAAGAAGGAGGGCTACTCCTAATAATATGCGTTTCATGAATGGAATTACTTGTCGTTATCCTTTTTGATGGGCTCAGGGACTGCATCCTCGACTGCATCCGCTGCTTCTTCCATCGGCTCTGGCTCCATTTCCATGGCAGGGGGGGCTGCTTCCTCTTCCATAATGGGAGCGTCATTGCCATAATCAGGGGCTACTTCCATCTCGTAAGAATCGTAAGAATTCCTGTTTTCTTCCATTACATACAATTCATTGATCAGGCCAAACGCTTTCCGGAAACTGTCGCTTCCCTCATCCTGGAAGGTGTATTCCAAATAGGCATTCATGGGATTTTTGCGGGACGCACCGCGATAGGTCATACTTCCTAGCTCAGAAGCAGCAAGTTCCAGCATTTCCTGGCTCAGACTATCCATTTTCCAGGCTTCCTGCGGAAGTGAATTGAGGGTGTGCTGTGTATTCCAAAATGCTGCCTGATTGTTTTTCTTAAGCATTTTCTGGTGCTTCTTGCTCAGTCGCTGCTCTACTGGATATCCGGCAATCAGATAATCCCTGACGAGCGGTTCATTGTTGGTGATGAAAACAATCCCGTCATGAATGGCCATGAACATTTCAAAGCCTGAAGCCTGAGCAACTTGCGGAAAGTGCCAGTAATGTCCGCGACGAGCAGAAATGTCAGTAGGCGCTCGCTCCATGAGTTCAGCAATTTTGCGCATATCCTCCTCACTCTCAGTAGAAAGCATGAATGCAAATTCGGGTAGGTACTCTTCCCGGGTTTTGACTACTTCCGTTGAATTAAAGTCCTCGTCGTATTCGTAGGTAACATAGCTGGTCTCAAAAGGCCTGATGCCGGTAACCGCTATCATCGCATTTCCTGGAATCAGATCATATATAGCATCTTCATCTATCAGGATGTCGAGTACATCCGAGGAAGTTGAAAATAGTTGCATCGTTGCAGGGATGGAGTCAATGATCGGGTAGGTGAGTTCTTTCATACCCTCCCATAGGTTTTGGGTATTGAAGGCCATACCATAATATCCGAGTAGGTTTTCTTCCGGTATATATTTAAAAAACTTCCGGTTGATCTTGGCCTTGTTTACAGACTTGACCAGGTCTTGAATCTTTTCATTGGCAGTGGATTGCGTACCGATTGTGATTTTCCCTTTATCAAAAGAAAGATCGACATGGGTGTAGTTGCCCCGGTATAAATTACGCAGCGCTTCTATGGAAGAGGTGGACCCCAATGGTTTGAGTAGCTCTTCATAGGCTTCCATAGATCCATAAGTATTGATCCAAACCTGAACCATCCCTCCGGTTTTTTTGTCGTTGGTGAAATTCGGATTTGTCAATACTGAATTCAGGCTTTGCATATTAGCAATCTGCAGGATTTGACTGGCAGTTGCCTCTTTGCGGGCTTCCTGCCGTTGTTCCCAATCCATGTCATAGCTATTAGGGCCATTAAAGTTCTGATCTACTTCCATCATGAGGAGGTAGTCTTCGGTCCATGCGATACCATTTCTGCCTTTCAGGAGCATTTCCAGGTTGCCGTCCATCCTGACTTCGTCTCCTTCGTATTTGCTCTCTTTTGCGATCCTGGCGAATCGATTGCGATCTGCAAGGTGCATCAGGAATCCGTAATACTGATTTCCTCCCTCATTCCCCATAAAGAAATAGGCGTTTTTACGCATGTCAACCCCATAGTCGGCAGGCTTAATGTTTTCTTTATTTCGGAGAGATTCTGTACGCGGGCCTATTTCCCGTACCATTTCCTGAAAAAAGTCTAATTCCTCCAGCCAATCGTGATCAGCTGCTGGCAATTGAGCGTTATTTATGCTGACAACCAGTGTGGCTGAGGCGGGAATGTGGCTACGTAAATCCTGGCTGTTAGAGGGGAAATAGGTGAAAATGAGCGTGGCAACAGATAGAAAATAAAAAGAAAGTGTTTTCATGAAATTAATACTAGAATGTGATGTGTGATTAGTTGAGTGTTATTTTATTTCGAATAGAGCTTTTTCTCATGATGATGTCTCTGATTTTTGTCCGAATCATAACGGCCTTTCCGCTTTTTGAGATATTGGCTTTGGGATTGGTTTGGCTCCGGACAGTTGAGTCAAAGCGATAAATACAAGTATATTCAGCATTGTCTACTACATCCCGGTCTTCCTTTTTGGCCTTTGTGTAATCTCCACTTCGATCCTTAGGGTCTTGAAAGCGCTGAAACACCCCATTGCTGTATCCATAATTGTCAAAAGGCGTAAAGGCGATAGGCTGAAGATTGGCCCTTCCTTTTCGCATTTCAGTTGCTAAGGTATTCATGGCCGCATTCAATTGTGGGATGCTGGCAAAATTTCCCGAAAGGGAATAAATGAAATCTTCATGGTTGCTTTTGACCACAATTGCAGAGATTCCCGGCATTCCTGATAAGATTCGCCTGGCTTTTGAAAGCTCTGCATCGATATCACTTTTCTGGGGAACAGGTCTTCCATTCACGCTGTCCATCAGCATGACCGACTTAAGCCTTGCCTGGCTTTTGCTTGCATTGAGGGTGAAGCTGAGCGTGCCAGAACCATCGGTATGGAGACTTACTTCTTCAACAATTTCAAAACAAGAGGTGCTGCCTAAGAGAATAAAGAGGGCAAAAATTTGCCAAATAGTATGCGTGCGAATCATGAATGTGAACGATTGAGTTGAGGTAGCGTTGGTAAATTTATTTTTCAGCCTGAAAAAAATCCTGCCCTATTAAATCTGCAGGATATGGTAGAAAACGATTTGAGAAGTCAGAAATTGCTGCAAAAATATATCCAAATTTCTGGAAAAGTATGAATAGGTAGCAATTTTCGTCATTAGGTTTTTAGGGCCTGGAAATTTTTGACCACTATAATGTTACGGTCGGAGTGAGATTTGGTTTTCGACAGTCTCCTTCCCTTTGATTAATCTTTTTACACTGGAACGGAGGAGAAGAGACTTTCCGCTTTTGGAAAGAATGGCCCGGGGATGAGAATAGGACTGAATAGGAATGGGAAATCTATAAATACAAAGATAATGCGCCCCTTCAACAACTACCCGATCCTGTGCTTTGATTTGTCGGTATTCCGATTGGTCCACTATGTATCGATGATATCGATTGAATAGCCGATCCTCATACCCGAAATTGGTAACCCGAACCGAAGCATAAGGAGTTTTGTTCATGCGCTCTCCCACTTCATTGATGGCGAGGTTGAGTGCATCCACAGTTTGGAAATCTCCTGAGATTGAAAATATGAACTTCCCATAATGCGCTTCTATATGTACGCCCGAAATGCCCGGAATCCGTTTTACTTCCTGCTCAAGCGTGGCAAGCTCCTTTTCAATGTCGCGCCGCTTGGGTACAGCGTAACCATTAATGCTATCCAATAGCATGATGGATTTGATTTGCGCCCTGCTCTGGCTTAGGTTGAAGGTGATCTTGACATGGCCACTCCCGTCGAGATTCATATTCACTTCCTCAATTACTTCAAAGCAACCAGATAGAGTCAGTGCAGCGATACAGAGGACCATAGGAAACCAGCCCCGGATCATTGACAAGGGGCTGCTATTTGGAGGGGGAGAGAACAGGAGAAAAGGCTTAGGAAACATGGGGTACCTGTGCGGATTGTCCGGCTGATGATTCACGGATTTTGAGAGAAGTTTTGAGCGTATGTGTCTCGTGGGTAATGGGCTTTCCTTCTTTTGTATTTCTAATTTCATTAATCAGGATGTTGGCAGCGAGCATCCCCATCTCAAAACTAGGTTGAGAAACCGTCGTAAGGGAGGGTTCTACAATGGAGGATATTTGCCAGTCGCTAAAGCCTGCAATCGCTATATCTGTGGGTACGCTTAAGCCACTTCGTTTGACTCCGACCATCGCACCGATTGCTACAGCATCGTTAATGCAAAAAACGGCATCTACCTGTGGGTAGATAGTAGTCATTCGTTTAGCCAGACGTTCTCCTTCTTCGAGGCTCATTGCTACACAGGGCAAGATCAACTCTTGTAATACAGGCAATCCGTGTTTTATCAAGGCGTCCCTGTATCCATTTAATCGATTACGGGAAGTTGAGGCGACTTGAGGTCCGGCAAAATGCGCAATCCGCTTCCTGCCAGTTAGGATCATGTGTTCAACAGCGAGAAAAGCCCCTAAATAGTCATCCACAACTACCTTCGAAGTATTTGTGATTTTGTCTGACACCTTGTCGAAGAAGACGATAGGAATTTCTGCATCCTGAAAGTCTTCAAAATGGTCAAACTGATTACTCTCATGTGCCAGGGATACCAGTAGGCCATCGACACGGCTGGCAAAAAGGGCATTGGCATCAGCCACCTCTTTTTCATAAGATTCGCTGGACTGACATAACATTACCCGGTAATCCGCATCATAGCAGACTTGCATGATGCCTTTGATGACACTGGAAAAAAAGTGATTGACAATCTCCGGGATGATAACCCCGATGATTCTAGACTCCTGGTTTCGTAAGCCAGCAGCCATCGTATTCGGGCGATAGTTTTTTGCCAGTGCCAGGGCCAGTACTTTCCGCTTTGTTTCGTCGCTAATGTCGGGGTAATTCTTCAAAGCCCGCGAAACAGTAGCCGTGCTAATGTTGAGCTCTTTTGCTAGATCAGCGAGTGTAATCTGTCTTTTGCCCATGGTGTCCTTTTACGTTTAATAACTGCATAGTCCATATTAAAGGTGGCTTTTTTTATGCGAAAGAAAAATAAAAAACCATCACCGAAATCGTTAACGGTAACGATTTCGGTAGATAATTGGCTGATAGGCAGTGGAGTATGTGTTTGACGAAAGGCGTAAAATATCCATCTTCGTTTAAGCGAAGGACGCCAATCTTATTTTTATATGCAAGCATACAAATGGTGGAAAGAGGGAGTTATCTATCAGATTTACCCCAGAAGTTTTTTTGACAGCAATGAGGATGGAATAGGGGATCTTCCCGGAATCACATTGCAATTAGATTATCTCAAGTCGCTAGGGGTTGATATTATTTGGCTAAGCCCGGTATATAAATCTCCCAATGACGATAATGGATATGACATTAGTGATTACCGGGATATAATGGATGAGTTCGGCACAATGGATGACTTTGACAGGCTCCTGGAGGAGGTTCATCTAAGAGATATGCGCCTGGTCATGGATTTGGTGGTTAATCATACTTCAGATGAGCATGCCTGGTTTCAGGAGTCCCGTTCTTCAAAAGATAATCCTTACAGAGATTATTATATCTGGAGAGAGGGGGCTGAGCCCCCCAATAACTGGCAGTCGTTTTTTGGCGGATCTGCCTGGAAGTATGATGAACAAACAGATGCCTGGTATCTGCATTTGTTTACCCAAAAACAACCTGACCTCAACTGGGAAAATCCGAAAGTTAGAGAAGAGGTGTATGCCCTGATGCGGTTCTGGCTGGACAAGGGTGTGGATGGGTTCAGAATGGATGTGATCCCCATGATTTCCAAACGGCCGGGATTCCCGGATTATGATTACGAAGATTTTAATGAAGTCATCCAGAAAGTGTATGCAAATGGTCCCCGGGTACATGAGTTTTTGCAGGAAATGCACAGGGAAGTTCTGCGGCATTATGACATTGTTACGATAGGTGAGGGAGTTGGAATTACAGCAGAAGAGTCCATAGCTTATGTAGGGGAAGATCGTAAGGAATTAAACATGATTTTTCACTTTGATCACATGTTTATTGATCATGGAAATGAAGGGCGGTTAGACCGTAAGTCTTTTACCCTTGAAGAATTCCTAAAGCCCTTTACATCCTGGGACCAGGCCCTTGCAAATAAGGCCTGGGGAAGCCTGTATTTGGGAAATCATGACTTTCCTCGAATGGTATCCCGATTCGGAGATGATTCAAGGTATTGGAGGGAATCAGCTACCTTGTTGGCAACTCTTCTATTTACCTTGAGAGGTACACCAACCATTTTTCAGGGGGATGAAATCGGAATGACAAACACCCCCTTTGCCGATATCTCGGAATATCGGGATGTGGAAATGATGAATATGTACCGCGAGGCTTTGGAGCAGGGGAAAGATATGCATGCTTTTTTTGAAGCAGCGGCAGCAGCAGCCCGGGATCATGCCAGAACCCCGGTTCAATGGACTGCTGAACCATTTGGTGGGTTTTCGACAGTTGAGCCCTGGATCAGGTCGAATGACAATTTTCATCAGATAAACGTCGCGGATCAAGTAAGGGATCCGAATTCAATTTGGAGGTATTATCAGAAGCTGATCCAACTCAGAAAAGAACATCTTGCCTGGGTGTATGGGGATGTGCAGGAGATTGATACGAATGCCTCAACTGTCTATGCGTACCGCCGTGTATTTAAAGAATCTGTATTTTCTATTGTGTTAAATTTTTCATCAGAAGAACAGATGATTACTCATAATATCAAAGAGATGGGAAGGCCGGTTATATCTAACTACCCAGACGTTGATTTGAATAGCCGACTCCTTCCCTGGCAGGCAATTGTGCTTCATAATTCCCTAATCTGAGCCTGGGTCCTGAGTTGTTGAAAATTTCTCTTAAAAAAATCATAATTATTTTATACTCCGAAAACGATTACGTAATCGTTTTCGGAGCTTTATGGCTGATTTACAGGAGGTTAAATCCTTGACAGCGATTGAAAATTTAGCAATCTTTATCCCGGAAAACGTTTGCGCATTAACTACTAAAATCTTCTTCTATGAAACTTAAAATTTTCCTTTTTAAACATGTTGTTGCATTGTGGTCCCTGATTTTCCTATTAGGGGGAGCTGGCTATGCACAATCTTCTGTGTCGGGCAGGGTTACCTCCAGTGATGGAGGCGATGCCATTGCCGGGGCAACTGTGTTGGTTATGGGGACTACTTCTGGTGCCTATACGGATGCTGATGGTCGCTATACAATTTCAGTTCCAGAAGGCGGAACTGCTTTAATGGTCTCTTTTCTGGGATTTGAGCGGCAAGAGGTTACAATTGGGGGACGGGGCACAATTGATATTGCCTTAGCTCCCTCCATCTCATCACTTGAAGAGGTGGTTGTAGTAGGATATGGTACCGTTAAGAAAAAAGATGCAACGGGAGCCGTAACTTCTATTTCTGCTAAAGATTTCAACAAAGGGGTGGTGGTAGCGCCTGAGGACTTGATCCAGGGACGTGCTGCCGGGGTACAGATTACCCAAACGAGTGGAGAGCCTGGTGCAGGTATTAATATCCGTATTCGGGGTACTTCTTCTGTACGGGGTGGAAACAACCCATTATTCGTTATAGATGGCGTGCCTTTGAGTGGAGGAGATACGCAGGCTGCTGGTAGTAACGGCGGGATTGGACAAAGTGCGGCACGTAATCCGCTTAACTTCCTCAATCCCAGTGATATTGCTAGTATAGATATCTTGAAGGATGCTTCTGCCACTGCAATCTATGGATCTCGTGGCGCAAATGGAGTTGTCATTATTACAACTAAAGGTGGTGAAAAAGGGGCAGGAAAAGTAGGCTATGACTATTCATTGGGGATTTCTACTATATCCAATACGTATGACTTGTTAGGCAGAGACGAATTCCTGGCTGCTTATACTGCTTTTAATGGTGCTACTGCTGCTGCATCATTGGATGGAGGTGCGAATACGGATTGGCAGGATGAAGCTTTCAGGACTGCTATTACCCACAGTCATAATTTATCTTTTGGTGGCGGAGATGAGCAGGGAGATTATCGTTTCTCTCTTTCTTATCAGGACCAGGAAGGGATCTTTGAAGAAAGTGGCTTGCAGCGTATTACAGGTAGATTCAACGGCACGCGTAAATTCATTAATGACCGCCTCACTATTGGAACACAGTTGATAATTTCCAATATCCATGACGATAATGTACCCGTTACCCGTAATTCTGGTTTTGAGGGTGACTTGATGGGGAATGTGCTGAAAGCCAATCCTACTACCCCGGTACGTGATGCAAATGGAGATTTTGTTCAGCTAGGAATTACAGAACCTAATCCCATGGCCCTTTTAGGACTGAGTGAAAGCTTCACAAATACCCTGCGTGCGCTGGGGAATATCAATGCCGAAGTGAAAATTATTGAGGGGCTGAAATTTAAAACCGTTTTAAGCTTCGATCGCTCTTTCTCTAACCGAACTGACGCATTTTCCCGCGATCTGGTCGCACCGCAAATCTCAGGTGTAGGACGCCTATATCTCAATGATGTCGAGGTGAATAATACCCTGTGGGAAAATTACTTTACATATGACAAGGATTTTGGAAATGTTACCCTGAATACACTTGCTGGTTATTCTTATCAGGAATTTGATCGCCGTACTCGCGGTGCTCAATATGCCAATTTCCGGACGAGTGATTTGAACGTAATGATTAATAACCTGGCTTCTTCAGATCAGAATGGCAATCTGGCTTCTTCTGCTGGAACCAATTCTTCTAAAGAAGTTGATGAGTTGCAGTCTTACTTCGGCCGTGTGAATGTCAGCATCGCTGACAAGTACCTTGTAACAGGTACCTTGCGTGCAGATGGTTCAACTCGTTTTGGAGAGGGAAATCAGTATGGATACTTTCCTTCCTTTGCCTTCAAGTGGAGACTGGCAGAAGAGGACTTTGTTCCGGATGTATTTGATGACTTGAGCCTTCGGGTTGGGTACGGAATTACAGGTAACCAGGAGATTCCTCACAACTTGTACCAGGAGCGTCAGCGGTATGGCGATTTCAATATTGACGGAGGGGCTGGAAATATTAATGGAGGAGGCCTCGGTTCAGTAGCATTTGCTAACCCGGATTTGAAGTGGGAATCTACCACTCAGCTTAATGTTGGAGTTGACTATGGATTTGCGAATGGTCGTATCTACGGTTCTTTGGACTATTATGACAAAAACACCAATGACCTCTTAATTCAGGTTACTGCTGCTCAGCCGGCTGTCCAGGACTTCGTTTGGACCAATCTGGATGCAGATGTAAGAAACCGTGGAGTTGAGCTTTCTCTGAATCTCGTACCTGTACAAACCAGCGACCTCCAGTGGACTGTTTCTTTCAATGTTGCCTACAATGACAATGTTGTTGAGAACTTTGCCGGATTGATCAACACAGGTGATATTGACGGACAGGGGCTTACCGGTGCATTTGCACAGCGTATCGCCGAAGGGCAGCCATTGTTTGCTTACTTCTTGCGTGAGTTTGGAGGATATGATGAGAATGGAATTACCATCTATGAAGGGGGAGACTTCCAGCAGTTTGTTGGTAAGAGCCCACTACCAGTTGTAACAGGCGGTTTGACCAACTCTCTTAGCTACAAAAACTTTGACTTCAGCATCTTCTTTACCGGACAGTATGGCCACTATATCTACAGTAATACAGCGAATGCTTTCTTTACTGCTGGTTCTTTGGCGAATGGACGTAACGTAACAAGAGATGTAGTTGGAAATGGAGAGGGGAACCTGAATGCGCCTGACGTATCAACTCGATTCCTCGAGTCTGGTGATTTTACGCGTCTGCAAAACATTACACTGGGATACAATGTTAACACAGGGAATAGCTTTATCTCAAATGCTAGATTCTACGCAACTGCTCAGAACCTTGCGGTATTCACTAACTATAGTGGACAGGATCCGGAGGTAAGTGTTAATAAAGAAATCGGGGGAGTTCCTTCCGCTGGCATTGATTACACTACTTACCCACGTGCAAGAACTTTTACAGTAGGGGTAAATCTTGACCTCCGATAGGTAAAAGACAGTGATTAGCAATTACCTATTTACTAAAAAGAAAAATATCAATATGAATATTAACAAAATTACTAAGACGCTACTTTTTTCTGGAGTGCTGGCAATGGGGATTCTCCCAGGCTGTACGAACCTGGAAGTAGACGAAGTAGATTCTATCATCGTAGAGACGGTTGATGGCGTATTTCAGGGAGACCCAACTGCATTGCTGGAGTCTTCTTACAACGATCTGAATGCCTTTGGAGATCAGGCGAATATCTATGCCCTCTTCAATCATACTTCTGAGCAGATGATTCCCCCTACACGCGGAGTTGACTGGGGGGATAATGGTGTATGGCGTACCCTGCATGCACACACCTGGGATGCTACCCATGCTTACGTGTTGGGCGCATGGAACCAATTAAATTCTCGTGTATTCAAAACCAATCAGGTGCTGGCTTCTAGCCCATCTGCTGGGCAAGAAGCTGAAGCTAGGTTTTTACGTGCTTTTTATATGTGGCAGGTAATGGACTTGTATGGAGTGGTTCCTTTCCGGGAAGTAAATGAGGGAGTCGATATCGATCCCAAGGTATTTACCCGCTCAGAAGCTTTCGACTTTATCCTTCAGGATTTGGAAGCTGCTATCCCTGGACTCCCTTCAGGAGGACCTGTAGCTCAAAACCGTACAGCAAACAAAGCTGCTGCTTACGCACTGATGATTCGGATGTACCTGAATAAGGCTGTTTACAAGGCTTCCAACCCGGCGGGGCCGTATACACATGATGCAGCAGATATGACCAAAGTGGTAGAATTTGCAGATTTGATTGAGGCGGAAGGATATGCATTGGAAACCAACTACTTTGATATCTTTACGGTAAACTCTGCTTCTGAGATTATCTTTTCCTCCAACACTAACGCTGAAAACCGCTGGATGATGACCCTGCACTATGGCCAAAACCCGAGTGGATGGAATGGATTTACGACCCTTGCAGATTTTTATGACAAGTTTGATGCAAATGATTCTCGTATTGGTAATTACCCAACCCCGGATGGCTCTGAATTCTCCGGAATTGGCCGTGGCTTCCTGATTGGACAGCAGTATGCGGATGATGCCTCCAAGATCATAGATACACGTACCCAGAAGGATCTCCAATTTACACGTGATGTGCCTTTGTCAGGTGCTGCTACCGACAAAGGGATTCGTGTAATCAAATATCACCCTGCTGACAAAGGAGATTACATCCTTTTCCGTTTCGGAGAAGTAGTTGTTTCCAAAGCAGAGGCCATCATGAGAGGGGGATCTGGCTCAGAGTCTGCGTTGGATGTGGTAAATGCCCTCCGTGCTGCTCGTGGTGCTGATGCCTTAAGTGGACTGGATGATGGTGCAATGCTAGACGAGCGTTCCAGGGAGATGTACTGGGAGAGCCTTGGCCGTATTGATCAGGTTCGTTTTGGTACCTTTGCCAACACATGGAGCGAAAAATCAAACACAGAAACGTTCCGCGTCCTGTTCCCGATCCCGCAGCAAGCATTGGATTCCAATCCAAATCTTCAGCAAAACGACGGCTACTAGGTCGTAATATATTGACATAATCGCGCGGCTGTCTCAAAGAGATTCTATTGAGACAGTCGCGTTTTTTCTACTACTATGCGTGAAATACTGGTCAGTCTCCTGTTTATTGCCTTCGCCGGTTGCCAATCCGGACAAGAGAATGGCGAGGTTCGAGGGGCTGTTTTGTTTGAAGAGATTCCTACCGAAGTGTCGGGAATCAACTTTGTGAATCAGGTAAAAAACACCGAGCAGTTCAATATTTTCAGCTATCGGAACTTCTACAATGGAGGCGGTGTAGCATTAGGAGATATTAACAATGATGGCCTGCCTGATGTGTATCTCACACAAAATATGGGGCCTAATCAACTCTACCTGAATAAGGGCGATTTTAAATTTGAAGACATTACAGAATCTGCTGGCGTTGCAGGCGAAAGGGCCTGGAGTACAGGAGTGGTCATGGTAGATGTAAACGCAGATGGATTGCTCGATATCTATGTTTGTAATGCAGGCTATGTTTCGGGAGATGATCAGGAGAATGAACTGTTTATTAACAATGGCGACCTGACCTTTTC
>CAYGTH010000097.1:0-18300 GCA_964352745.1 uncultured Bacteroidia bacterium | reverse complement strand
TCTTCGTCGTTTTTTTTGTTGATTTCGTCATACAAATCCAAAATTTTATGATAGTCTTTAATGTAGTTTTTTAGGGCGTCACTACCCGTCTTTACATAGTTTATCGGGTTGTTTATTTCGTGAGCTATTCCAGCTGTAAGCTGCCCGATACCGGCCATTTTTTCGGTTTGTACTAATTGGCTTTGAGTTTGTTTCAGATATTCAAGTGTTGAGGACAACTCTTCTTTTTGTTGGTTAATTTCTCTTGTACGCTTCCTGACTTCTTCTTCAAGTTCCCGATTTACTTTTGTTTGTAACTGTTGATTTTCTTTAAGTTGAAGGATTAAACCTTCTTTTGCTTTTTGTTTTTGTTGCTCGGTTACTTTGTATTTGTAACTTAAACCAGATGAAAAAATAAAAACCTGTCCCACAATACCTACCTGAAAATAAATGATTAATGTATTAGGGTCGCCCCCCAGGTATGTTCCTATAATTGCAAACGAAATGCACAAAACCAGGAATAAAGTCCCAATTGCAAATAATTTTGAAAATTTATTTTCGATTCTAAATATTATAACAACATAAACCAATAGGATAATTGAATTGAGAAAAACCATCTCCATACCTACAAGTGCAAAACTGTTGATATATATAAATTGCAATAAGAAAATAAACGCGGTTATAATTGAATTAATTGAAATGACGATTTTCAGGGATTTGTCTAATCTCGGATGTTTGTTTCGAGAATCAATAAATTCTCTCAGAAGTAAAAAGTAGAATATGAAGGCAACAAATACAAAGATTCCAAAATAAGAACTGATTTTCGGGTTTTCTGGAAAAATGAAATCCTGGAGATATTGAAATGCATGTAGCATCAGAACAGCAAAACTGAATATGTAAACGATATAGTATAAATACGATTTTTCTCTGGTAGAGATAAAAAGGAAAAGATTATAAAGGAGCATCATCCAAAGTAAACCTTGATAAACCCCTTGAATTATATTGTCAATTATTGTTTGCTTGATGAAACTTTTAGTATCGGAAATTGAAATTGCTTCTATAGCTTGCGTATCGAATAGATACTGAAATTTTACATAAATAGTCTTTGTTTCGTTGGATTGTAATGTGATAATAGCGGTTTCATGTATTCCCGTATTTATCTGTTTTTCGGAAGCCGGAACTAAAGTCCCTGCCCGTAATGTTTCGATATTGCCATTTTGGTCAAAAATAAAAATATCTAAAAACGGGAAATCCCGAAATTCCAATGCCCACTCACCGCTTTTATCAGAAATATTTTGAATTTGAAATCTAATCCAATAGTTAATATTCTTTTTAAAATCATCCTTGTAATTTGAAGAAGATATAAACTCATCAAGCTTATTGGTACTTATTTCTTCATGAGTTAAGCTATTGGTTGAATCCTTATAAACTCCAATGTGATCATTTTCAATTTCAATTCTTTCTTGCTTTGTTTTAATTGACAAAACATTGAAGTTAACTTCGTTTACCTCATCAGATCGGTTTTGAGCATATAAACCGAAAGAATTAAATATAAGTAATGCAAATATTAAAATTCTTTTCATATCTAATGATATTAGAAGACTAAGGAAATAGTAAACTTCGCCAAAATTAAGTGCCCAATACTTATGATCCGACATTCCCCATCAAGATATATGGAAACGGGGAATAAAGCGATAACTATGAAATCTTACTGCAATCAAGCCTCACACAATCAGGACTACCATGAAAACACTCGGAAACATGAAAATATGGCCGCTGCTCGTCCTTTTTATCGCGGTGCTTCTTATGCCACCGGCACATGCCCAGCATTCCCCCCACAAACTGGAGAATCCCATATCGGTAGCCTATCTCAAAAAGAATTTGAGTAAAAAATTGCCCCGGTTGGTCTTTAATTCATCGACTGAGAAAAATCTCCGAAAAAAACTTGCCACCGACCCGCTTATCCAGAATATGTATCAAGTGATTCAGCAAAATGCTGAATCCGTATTAGCGCTTGATTTGATTACCCTTGATATCCCTGACAATCCCAATTCTCAGAGAAACCAGCTGGGGATTTCCCGGAACTTTCTGTACAGAATCAATATGCTTGCGATGGTGTATCGCATAGAGGAAGATCCCAAAATCCTGGACCGGATCAATGAGGAAGTAGTGGCGGCATGTAAGTTTCCGACATGGAACCCCCGGCATTTCCTGGATGTGGGGGAAATGTCCCTTGCCATTGCCCTGGCGCTTGACTGGACCGCAGGGAAATTACCCCAATCCACTATTGACTTGGCTCACCACTCCTTAATTGAAAAAGGAATAAAACCCAGTTGGCCGGAAAATGGCAAAACTCCCCGGTGGGTGTATGGGACCAACAATTGGAATCAGGTGTGTAATGCCGGAATGATTGCGGCATCCATTGCTGTGGCTGAAATAAATCCGGAATTGGCTGCTAAAACGATTCAAAGATCGATTGACGGGATGAATCGTGCTTTAGCAGAATATGCTCCGGATGGTGTCTATCCGGAGGGTGCTGTTTATTGGGGCTATGGAACGATGTTTTCGGTGGTTACGGCTGCCATGTTTGAAAGTGCATTTGGAACTGATTTTGGGATTGCTGATTATCCGGGATTTAAGGAAAGCGCCATTTTCAGGAGCTTGTTAACGGCTCCATCAAAACGCCTGTTTAATTATGCCGATTGTGCTGAAACACCGGAGCGATATACTGATTTTACGCTAAGCTGGTTTGCGATGAAAACAGGGCGTAAAATATATTTAAATGAAGAAAGATTTATGTTGCCGCCCGAAGAGATGGGAAGGATATCGCGCTTAGCCGGTGCCGGTTTGGTGTGGACGGCACAATTTGAGGAAACAGATACACAAGCACTCCCAGGTGCATGGAAGGGGGAAGGCGCCAATCCGATAGTGGTATTTACTGGGGGAGCAGAGAATGCGAATGGCTATTACTTTGGTGGGAAGGGAGGCAAGGGGGCTTTGAGCCATGGAAACATGGACGGTGGCTCCTTTATTTTTGAGTTAAATGGGGTACGATGGGTAGTCGATCCGGGGAATCAGGGGTATGGAAAGCTGGAAAGAGCCGGATTTGATCTGTGGGGAAGATGTCAGGAATGTGATAGGTGGAAGTTGATGACCAAAAATAACTTTGGACACAGCACGATATCTGTAAATAACGAACTGCATGTGGTGGATGGAAAAGCAACGATTGTTGATTTTAAGGCCGGCACACATCCTGAGGCAACTTTTGATTTGACGCCCACTTTTGCAGGCCAATTAACAAGTGCCACCCGAAGGTTTGTGAAAGATAGCCCCACCTCGATTTTGATTGAGGATAATATCGGGATATCGGAGGAAACAAAATGGATTACCTGGCAATTGATGACTACCGCCGATGTCTTAATCGTCGAGGGAGGAGCAATGCTGATGCAGGATGGAAAACAATTGAAACTGGAAAACCTGTCTCATCCAGACTTCAATGTTTCTGTTGTTTCACTTTACCCCGCACCGTTAAGCCTGGACAAACAGATTGAAGGGCTTAAGCGAATTGAAATCCGAATTCCCGCCTGGACCCTTGAAGGTGGAAAAACAAAGATAAGCGTGCGGCTTTCAGAAGGGGCCTGATGTTCGTAAGCAGCTCCCGATGGCTTCTGCTGGGCCTACCCACCTAGATGTGATCTTTGATTGGAATGAATTCAAACCCAAGGTTTCCCATCCAAGCGAGTTGGCGATGCAGAAGCCATTGGGAAAACGGGGGAGGACTGCGCGTTGCATTGGCTTCTGCGCTTTTTGCCCTGCTTTTTCTAAAAAAGCAGGAAGGAGATAGGGAAGAAAAGCAGCCTGGGGTATCCCGGGCGAGACATACATCATTTTTGCAGTAATCCTCAACTTATTGAGCGGATACTAACTGTCCATAAAAAACGTAACTGAAAGGAGTGGCCCTTTTTTCAGGCTTTGTAATTGCCGGACACGATTCCGCAAGCCCAATTACCTGTTCTCATGATGCGTGTAAAGGGTCGGTAACCGGTTTCCAGCACTATCAATTTCCACTGCTGTAGTACGGGGTTAGTTTGCATGACTAGCGTTTTTTTGCTACCTTCTTTAATGCCGTGCCCTGAAATAATAAAACAGCAGATCATAAAAATGAATAAAGACTAAAACGAGAATGAAGAGGAATCGTACCCATGGTATTACGTCTTATTCTTGAATATCACCAATGCACCGGTACAGACTACATATACTACTTAGCATTTTTTGTTTCCATCAACTATACTGCTTGGGTACCGAGCAGGCATTTTCGAGGCTATCTGTCGACAATGGCTTGTCAAATAATCAGGTAAACACGATTTTCAAAGATTCGAATGGCTTTGTCTGGATTGGTACATTAGACGGTATTGATCGATATGATGGGGTAGAAATCAGGTCTTATGCGAACAAGCTTTCCGAATCGGTAGAAAATGTACAAGCGATACAAGAAGACTTACGCAAAAACCTTTGGGTAGGTACGACTACAGGATTGTTTAGATACAATAAAAAGCTTGATGGCTTTGAAAGGTTTCATTTGAACACGAAAAATATCAATGTGCTGGCTGTAGCAATACTTCCTGATAGTAATTTGCTTGTTGGGGCAGATCAGGGGCTCTATTGGGTAGATACAAAATCCGCACAATCGAAAAAAATACAGCTCCAGCCCTTATCTGCAAATAAAGATATGGGCATAACCGGGCTCCTGACAACTGGTGATGGTAATGGGTGGATAACAACCTCCAGCGGATTAGTCAGGTATTCGTTCCGAGATAATAAGACCGAATGGTATCACTGTACCTTAAGGCCACAGATTGATTACAATTCTTTTACTTCTATTTGCAGGATTGGCAATACGCTTTATTTAGGTACAAAAAGTATAGGAATTGTAGAATTTGACCTGACCAATGGTACTTTTTCTGAAGGAGTCGCGATCGATAATAAGATCGTACTAAATGTCACAAGTGATAATAGGGAACTCCTGTTTGCAGGAACTAATGGCGGTGGATTGAAAGTAATTAATATCCGAAGCCGGGAGGTAAAGAGTTTGGTAACTCAATCGAATGATCCGGAATCTTTGAGTTCAAATTCCGTTTATTCTTTTTTGTTGGATGAAGAAGGCCGATATTGGATAGGGACGTATTCTGCAGGCCTTTGTTTTACGAGGAATATCACAAAAAACTTCCAACTGCATCATTTGACGGCTGATTATCCGGACATCAATAAAAGCATTCGATCCTTTTATTTTGCACCTGATGGTTCAGAATATTTTGGCACCCGAAATGGATTTGTGCAATTGGCGAATGATGGGAAATTTAATTTTTTTCATTCCTCATTAGCAGAGAATAATGAGTTGAAGTCTAATATCATTCTTTCGATTTATCCCTTTAGAGATGATATTCTTATGGGTACGTATGGAGGAGGGGGAAGTCGATTTTCGGTTGCAGAACAGAAAATGAAACCCTTAATTGAAGGGAATGATATCTTGTCCCAGGGAAATATTTATGCGTTTGAGGAAGATGCTGCTGGTGATCTTTGGATTGCTTCGTTTAATGGCCTTTATCGATATACGGCAAGTGATCATAATCTGACCAACTTTAATACGCAGAATAGCGACCTGGAAAGCGATCAGATTTTTGAAATAACCTTTGATTCCAGGGGGAGATTATGGGTGGGAAGCATGTCTGGAACACATGTTTATTCCTATAAAGAGAATACCCTGAAATCCCTTGATCTGTCTATCATTCTCAACAACACATTCAAAACAAATTACATTTACGAAGATCAGGCCGGGAATATCTGGATATGTACAGAAAGAGGAGGGCTGATCAGGGTTGATCCTGAACTTACTGGAAGTACCACATACCGAGAAGAAAATGGATTGCCTGATAATTCGATTTGTGCGATTATAGAAGGGTGCGTCGGGGAATACTGGATTTCTACCTTAAAAGGACTCTGTAAGTATTCCACCCAATCAGCTAGATTTACACAATACTCCAAGTCAAAAGGGTTGCCCGGTCTGGCTTTTACGCCGGCAGCTACGTATCTGAGTCCTGATGGGAGGCTCTTTTTGGGGAATGAAAAGGGGCTGGTGTATTTTCATCCGGAAGATTTGAATGAAACCCCCTTCTCATCGGAAATAGCGATTACGGATTTCTATATTTCGGGTAAAGTAGTAAAGCCCGGCGAAAAATCTGTATTGAAACAGATAATCGAGGAGACGCAGGAGGTTCACCTGAATGACCAGATGAATAATATCGGGTTTCGATTTGTAGCGTTAAATTATATTGGACCTACCGCTAACGATTACCAATACAAATTAGAGGGAATTGACAGCAACTGGCGAAATAATGGCAGTAATAATGCTGTGTTTTACCAAAATCTTAAGCCAGGTAATTATTTGTTTAAGGTAAGAAATGTAACTGAAGCTTATGCGGGATCAGCTAATTATGCAGAAGCCGAGGTAGCAATTCTGATTCGACCTACCTTTTTCAATTCGCTATATTTTTATGCCTTACTCTTTGTTTGTGTGATAGCCATTATTGTGATAATGGTTCGGTACACTAATATGTGGCAGCGTAAAATTGCGCAAAACGATACTGTGGTTGAGCTTCCCGGTAAAGTTGAAAAGTATAAAGGCGCCAGAATCCCTCAAAACCGATGTGAATCAATCATTACGGAATTGAAGCAACTGATGATTGAAGAGAAACTCTACTTGAATGCGGGGCTGAAACTGACCGATTTGGCAAAGGATCTCAACTGCCCTATGAACGAGATCTCCCAGGTACTAAATCAGGATCTCCAGCAAAGCTTTTCTGATTTTGTGAATAAATACCGGGTTGAAGAAGTTAAAAAACTGATGCGTATGGGGGAGCATGAAAAATTCACGCTCGTGGCTATTGCCAAGCAATGTGGATTTAATTCCAAGACCTCCTTTTACCGGGTCTTTAAAAAAGAGACCGGTAAAACACCCGCTGATTATCTGAAAGAATTTAATTACCATCGTAACGAAAGTACATAAGGGATCTTGCTCGCCCAGAGAGAGCGTTTCTTCATTTTGTATGGGGATTTTGATGGCTCCCCGGTGAAGCGTCAGGCGCAGGAAATATTATTTGCAGTCACATCTTATTTGAGAAAGTGCCCGTTGTCGGCTTTCAGGCAGGTACCCCCTTTTTTATTCCCCTACTAAAGAGTTCCAAATAATTATTTGGAACCTATTTCCCCGTTTTTTGAGGTGTTTGATACAAAATTCGCTCTATACTTGTTTTGCCCCATTTGTAAAACCTAGCCTTATGAGGCACTTTTTTAGCACGACTTACTATACTAAACAAACCAAGAGCGATGAAAAAAAAACTACTTCTACAAAAAGTTTTTCCGCGTAATTTATGTAGTCAGTTCTTGAAAACCGGAATGATGGTCCTCGCAATTATGCTTGCGGTATTTCCGGCTTTTTCTCAACAAGACAAAACAATTACCGGGACGATTACTGACGAAAAAAGTAGCCCTATGTCAGGGGTTACTGTGATTGTCAAGGGGACTTCCATGGGAGCCATTTCTAATGAGGAAGGATTCTATTCTGTCAAAGTATCTTCAGCAAATGCAGTCCTGGTTTACACCTTTCTTGGGATGCAGACGCAGGAAGTACCGGTTGGTAACCAGTCTGTAATCAATACAACACTTCGGGAAGATACTTATGGCCTCGATGAGGTGGTGGTTGTGGGATATGGTACACAGAAAAAAGCCACCCTCACCGGTTCAGTTGTTCAGGTGAAAGGTGCTGATGTTATCGCATCCAAAGCAACCTCGAGTGTTGCCTTAGCCCTACAAGGTGAAATGCCTGGCGTTGTGATCACCAGGGGGACGGCTCGTCCGGGGAATGAGGGGCTTGATATCAAGATTCGGGGTGACATATCTGTGAATAATGTTGCTCCTCTTATATTATTAGACGGACTTGTAATTCCGGAATCACAGTTGTCTACTATCAATCAGAACGACATTGAGACCATATCAGTATTGAAGGATGCTTCGGCTGCTATTTATGGTACAAGGGCCTCTGGTGGGGTTATTCTCATTACTACCAAGACCGGGCAGGTCGGGAGACCTGCATTTGAGTACACTTCCCAGTATCAGATGAATACGGCCGGACTAATTCCCGTGACAGGTCTTAAAGAATGGGCAGGGATGTGGATTGAATCCGGCAATAACGATATTGTCGACTATGTCGATGCTAATGGTGATCCTCAAACTTCTCAAGGTACCCATAGATTTTACACACCGGCTGAATTTCAGCAAATGATTGATGGAACATGGCCCTTAGCACCAGAACCCTCTCTTGCATTTGGAACGCTTACCTTACGCACCGCAGATGTTAACCAAATGGACGCGCTATATGGCAATACCTGGTCTCAAAGACATAATGTATCAGTTTCAGGGGGTACCGAGAAGGTGAGATATAGAACATCATTGGGGTATAACGATGAGCGATCTCCTTTGGAAGCCGCCTATGATGGAGCCAAAAGGATCAATTTTCGTACGAACTTGTCTTATGAGATAAATGATCTGATCAGTACCAGCTTCACTCTTTCACTTGATCGAAGAAATATTTCTACCCCTAACCAGGGAGTTGGAGAAGGATTACAAGATCCTGGATTCTTTCCATTGCTCAATCCGCAGGGACAATATTACGATGAATTTGGGGGGCATAACCCATTGGCTAAGGTCCAGGCGGGCGGAAGAAATTCTACCCTGGATCAAATTCTTCGTTTGGGAGGCCGGGTTAGTCTGGACCTGGATAAATATGTGTCAGGCCTTTCTTTTAGTTATGATGCAAACTTCAGCCTGGGTAATAGAAAAGAAAATCAAAGAAAAACTTCCTTTGATGTGTATACCTGGGAGGGAGACGATTTGGGAAGAATAAGAAGCACCCTGGCTAACTCTTATTCTAGATTTTATTTTACCGATTATAATACGCAGATGCATACGGTAACCGGTAACTATACCAAATCCCTAGGGAGTCACAATTTGGGCCTAACGCTGGTTGCTCAAGGCCAACTTGATGAGGAAGAAAGAAATTACTTTGGCAGAACCAATTTCTCTACGGACGCGCTGAATCATCTCAACTTAGGAGATGTAACAACAACTGTAGCTGGTGGGTCAAATAGTGGTTTTAATACCGGAGCAGAAAATGAAGGTATTCTGTCTTACGTTGGGCGTTTCAACTACGACTTTCAGGGCATTTATCTGTTTGAAGCCCTGGCAAGAAGGGACGGATCCTCAAGACTACATCCTGATTTCAGATGGAGTAATTTTTATGGTGCTTCTGCGGGTATAAACATCGCGGAATTGCCGTTTCTAGCTTCTTCAAATACGTTTGATAACCTGAAACTTAGAGCTTCCTGGGGGCAAACTGGCTCCACAGCAGGTATTAGTGCATATGATTACGTTTCAAGCATATCCACCGGAACCGCTGTGTTTGGTGTCAGTCCGGGATTTGCCAATACGGCAAACATTGCTGGTATATCAACTATAAACCGTACCTGGGAACGTGTAACTACTACCAATCTCGCTGTAGACTTTGGAGTTATGGATTATCGCCTGAGCGGTACCTTCGAATATTTCATTCGTGAGAATGATGATATGCTGATAAATATTACCTATCCAGATGTCCTGGGAGCCTCTGCTCCATTGACCAACAGTGGTAGCTTTACTACAAAAGGCTGGGAATTAGCCTTAAACTGGAGAGATCAAATTGGTGAATTCAAGTATAATATAAGCTACATGTTATGGGATGCAGTCAGCGAAGTGACAAGTCTTGAGGGAGCTGTAGCTATTAGTAGTGGGGTAAATAATCCGATTGAAGGGAAGCCACTCAATTCTATTTATACCTACCAAACCGATGGTCTGTTGGAAACAGAAGCTGATGTATTGTCATACTACCAGCAGTATGGATTTGAAGGCGGTGATCAGAATATCATGAAAGCCGGAACCGACCTTCCCGCATATAATACATCCAGTCGTTTAGTGCCTGGTAACGTAAGGCGCATAGATGCAAACGGTGATGGCTTAATCAATGAGGATGACCTGGTATACTTTGGAGATCAAAATCCTCACTACAGCATGGGAGTTAGGCTAGGAGCTTCATGGAAAGGTCTTGACATCAATATGTTTTTCCAGGGAGTTGCTGACCAAACTATTAGACGAACGGGTACACTGTCTTATCCTTATGCCAATTGGTGGAGAAATCAAAACGGTGCTTTCCATAATAATACCTGGCTTCCCACCAGAACGGATGCAGAATTTCCAATGATATTTCAAACTGGATCAAGGAAGGGCTGGAACTATAACTTAAACGATATCAATATAATCGAGGCTTCCTACCTGAGGGCTAAGCTTATTTCTGTTGGATATACACTCCCTGAGGCACTTACTTCAAGAGCCGGATTAGATAAAGTGCGTCTATCTGCGACTGGAACAGATCTGTTTGTATTATCTAACGTGAAAGACGGATTGGATCCTGAGACACCTTCTGGTGTGAACCAGGGACAAATTAATCCTTTCGCCGCATCATATATTTTTGGCTTAGACGTCTCATTTTAATCAGGACTGGAAAATTTAGAATTATGAAAAATATAAATATAAAATTATTGGGCCTTATGGTTGTCCTATTGGGCTCGATAAGTTCTTGCGATTTTTTGGATCAGGATCCATTGGATGAAGTGACGGAGGCCATTTATTTCGAAAATGAAGGTCAATTTGAATCCGCTGCAAACTTCTTATACACCCGGTTTGGTTTTGAAGACGGGGATGCTGGAACGGATTTATCCAATAACGTAACTGATGGTTCAGGGAACTATGCCTGGGGTCAAACAGTAACGAATCCTACTGATGACATTTGGACTGACAATTATGCGCAATTGAGAGCTGTTAATCAGCTCATTGAAAAAGCAGCAGAATATGAGGGAGATGCTTCCAAAATTGCTGCCTATGTTGCCACTGCGCATTGGTTCAGAGCCTGGCACTATAATAAGTTACTGAGAAGGTTTGGAGGCGTACCGCTGGTTTTGATTGCTCCGAGTGTGGATTCTGACGAAGTTTACGCACCAAGAAATAGTCGCTATGAAGTGGTTGGACAAATGTTGAGCGATTTGGATGCTGCTATTGCTGGCCTTCCTCCTGCGGTCGAGGTGCAAGGTGATGACAAAGGTAAGCTTTCGGTAGAAGCAGCCAAGGCCTTTAAAGCTCGTATTTTGCTGTATGAAGCTACTTGGGAACGATATGTTGGTGATGTTACCGATGGCAATGTGGGTAGCGCTAAGCCTTCAGGTTATCCAGGTATTGATGCCATGTTAACCGAAGCAATTGAGTTGGCAGAAGATGTTATGGCAAGTGGTACATTTGAACTGTGGGATCACAGTGAAAGTACAGATCTTGGCCAGGACAATGTACGCTACTTATTTTGTGTCGAGGATGGACGAGGAAATCCTATGGGGTATACAAAGGCAGATATTAAGGAATACATTTTGGAGACGGTTTATGATTTTGCCATACGGTCAAAACCAGGAAACGACACTCATGCCAAGCCTTATGGAGCGTCCAGAAAGTTAATGGATATGTATCCATGTACTGATGGCCTTCCTATACAGCATTCTCCTTTATTTATGGGATACGATTCAATGCATTTCGAATTTCAAAATAGAGATCATCGTGTTAATCTAACATCGAAAATACCACTTAACAGGTATTGGAACAGAGGTTCAAGTGGCGCTCAATATGGCAGCCCTATTCCAAATGATCCAGTTTACCTATATGTTCCTGCTCTGAATAGTCCTGCAGTGCGAAACAATAGCTATGAGGGACGTAAATTCGTTACTGAGAATCCCGGCTTGGAGGAAGGAAATATGAATTATCCCCTTATTCGTTTGGCGGAGGTATATCTCATTTTTGCTGAGGCAAAAGTAGAATTGAATGGTTCTATTTCCAATGCTGATTTGGACAGATCCATTAATTTGATCCGTGCCCGATCTGGAGTAGCGGCCTTGACCAATGAATTGATTGCCCCTTACGGCGATTTGACAATGCTGGGAGAAATCCGTCGTGAACGAGCAATTGAGCTATTTGGTGAAGATTTCCGGCTGGATGACTTAAAGCGTTGGAACATTGCACCTGAAGAGATAAACGGGGGGGTATATCTTGACTACATTACCGGAACTGAAATGGAAACTGCTTTGGACCCAAGAGATGATTCTCCAATATGGGAGGAATCAGTATATGCACTTACAACCGGTGAAATTTCTACTTCAAGTTACCCTGGCTTTCCCAAAGTACCGGCTGGAGTTGCCATACTAGAGGGTTCCGGTACACGTAATTTTACGATTAGAAATTATGTGGATCCGATTCCCGGAAATCAAATTACCTTAAATCCAAACCTGCTTCAAAACCCAGGTTGGTAACCTCTCATCGAAGTAATTGATAGTAGTAGGTAAACCCTGGAAGTCCTGTATGGGCTTCCAGGATCTTTATCTTCTCTACAAAAAAGAGCGTATGTTAAAATGTAATGCCTACATCCTGATGTCCGTTTTGCTTACAACCATGAGCTGTAAGAATAAGGAGCAAGTGGAGTTTGACAGATTGAATGAATCAGCTCACTGGAACCTTCAATTTTCAGACCCCTGTACCGGTGATTGGCAAACGCATTGGTTGTTGGACGGCGAAATCGCCAAAGTTGAAAACAGCGAAAATGGGATGAATTTTAGTGCAGGGCCGGTCAATAGAGATGATGCCCACCATGCAGTACTCTGGACACAAAAATCCTTTAAGGGGGATGTGAAAATTGAATACGATTATACCCGGACAGATGGCCAGAAAATCAATGTAAACATTTTGTATATTCAAGCTAATGGAATAGGGAAGGAGCCTTATGCAAAAGACATCTCCAAATGGGCTGATTTACGGAAAATCCCTTCCATGAGTATCTATTATAATAACATGAATGCCCTGCATATTAGTTATGCGGCGTTTAACATGACTAACGACGACCCGGAAGCAGATTATATCAGAGTGAGGAAGTACCCGGTCACAGAAGAAATTACATTCGACGAAATGGAAGTACCTCCCTCTTTTGAAGAGACTGGGCTATTTCTTCCGGGGGAAACTTATCGCATAACGGTAATCAAAACGGACGATCAGCTATTCTTTCAGGCCAAAGGAAAGGGAATGACGAAACTATATTACTGGGAGCTCAAGGATACCGAATCTGTTAGAGAGGGAAGGATCGGTTTGAGACACATGTTTACCCGTTCAGCGCAATATAGCAATGTCAATATTTCTGTGAAGGAATAAGTAGGGGGATAGATTTTAAGATAGCGTACTTAGATGGAATACTATTTATTATCAAGCAGATACAGTCTTTCCTCTTTAGACTAACATCTGTCTACTTACTTAGCAGTACAACCTACATATGGTATGAGAAATCCAACACTTATCAAGCAGATCATTTTTCAGGGAGTTATCCTTTTTCTTTTTTCTGCACCTGCTTTTTGTCAATCGAATGCTGACAAATTGGAAGTCTTAATCGTAGATGGGTTTAGCAATCATGATTGGAAACAAACCACCGCTGTTGTCAAAAGTATCCTGGAAAAAAGCAGACTGTTTCATGTCTCAGTTGCAAGCTCTCCATCTGTCCCTGAAGATGAACAATGGAAATCGTGGAAGCCAAAATTCAAGAAGGCTGATGTGGTGATCATGAATTGTAATAACATCCAGAACAAAGAAATCCGATGGCCAAAGAAAATAGAGAAAAGATTGGAAAACTATGTGGCCTCAGGTGGAGGCTTATATGTGCTTCATTCTGCCAATAATGCATTTTCACATTGGCCTGAATACAATTTGATGATCGGATTGGGATGGAGGTCGCCAGAAGAGGGGATTGCCCTGCAGGTGGAGGAAAATGGACAAATCAAGCAAATCCCTGTAGGAGAAGGAAGGGGCACCTACCACGGCCCCAGAAATGATGAAGTCATATATATGCTTAATCAACATCCGATCAATAGTGGTTTTCCAGCAGCGTGGAAAACGCCAGATATGGAACTGTATAAATTTGCCAGGGGACCAGCCGAAAATCTTACTGTCTTGTCCTATGCTAATGAATCCGAAACTAATATTAACTGGCCTGTTGAATGGACGGTATCGTATGGAAAGGGAAGGGTTTATAATTCCAGTATGGGACATTTATGGAAGGGGCAAACCTATCCCATCAGTTACAGATGCCTCGGATTTCAAACGACATTGATTCGGGCAACCGAATGGCTGGCTACCGGCAAAACAACCTATGAGATCCCATCAGAGTTTCCATCCAAATCTCATATTCGGTTAATCGACGTGAAATAATAACAATACATGGAGGGCTTAATAAGGAGATGGACAGAGTTTAGTAGTGAGTTTTAGATTGAATACTGTTGATTATCAAATAGATATGGTCTGTAATCTATATACTAACATCTGCTTACTTAGAGGCCTATTTGGGGGGCTTCAAACAAATCCTATCAAGGAGTCTGATCCCAATTGACTCTATCTATAGGTGTTTGATGGATATCAGAGGCTCGTGCCACCTGGCTTTACCCATAATCGCCCTGGAGACCTCTTGTTCTTAGCAGGGTTTGTGCCACCCGCTACGTATTCAGGGGAAGGGAAACTGGAACAGAAGGCGGGAGTTTATTATGTTGCTTATGTACTTGATAGGGAATCGACAGAAGAATTCGAGGACGTATTAGGGAGACAATTGTGGAATATGATCTGATCCATCAACCTGAAAACCATAAATCATGAAAAAGCAACTTGTTATTCTATGCCTGGTCATCCTCTCGACAGCAGCTACCGTGGCACAAAAAAATGCCACAGAAGCGGGAAAGTTCATTATTGAACCCCCAACCCTTCAAAATTTGGGCTTCGAATGGTATATCGATGGGGACGCTAACCGCAATGCCACGGTAGAAGTTGAATATCGGATCGCTGGATCGGGCTCCGGGTGGAAAAAGGGAATGCCTCTCCTTAGAATTGGAGGGGAACATATTGAAAGAGCGGGAATTGATTATACTACCCCCCACATGTTTGCCGGAAGTATTTTAGATCTGAACATCGGTACCGAATATGAAGCCCGATTTACCCTGGAAGATCCGGATGGAGTTGGTGGAGAGGCAGTCAATGTGGTTGCGGTTTCCACACGCGCTGAACCTAAAGCGTACCGGGAAGGAAGGGTGAGACATGTATATCCTGAATATTATAAGGGAGAGACGGAAGAGCCGAGTTACCCGGGTCTGGTTTCTGCTTATGGAGGTTCTGAAAACACCAAGGGGGATTGGTCCCTGGTAGCTGAAGATCCGGTTCAACCCGGGGATATTATCAAAATACATGCGGGGCTATACAACGCAGATATCCTTAATTATCCCGATTGGCACAATGTACCATTTGATGGCACGTATTGGTTCACGGAGAAGGGAACTGCAGAACGTCCCATTGTAATCGAAGCAGCAGGAGATGGTGAAGTCATCTTTGATGGGAAGGGAGCAGGCAACCTCTTTAATGTGATGGGCACTGATCATCATATTTTTCAGAACCTCACCTTTCGGAATGTGGACCGGGTATTCGAGGCTGGCAGGAAACACCTGGCAGGAGCAAGTAATTTAACGGTTCGAAATTGTCGTTTTGAGCATGTGGGGGAAGGCATTCGGACAGAATATGCGGGTTCAAAAAACTTTCTTATTCAAGATAACGTCATCCTGGGTCGAGATGATCGTTACAGATTGTTCGGATGGGCATTTGACCGAAAAGGGTTTGCTCCTTATGGAACGCACCTGATGGATTCTTACTATGGCATCAATATATATGGTTCGGGTCACGTAATTGCCTATAATTCCATTGCCTTTTTTCACGATGCCATTGGGATATCAACCTATGGCAGCCCTGAGGAAGAACAGGAATTAAAGGCGGTGTCGATCGATATTTACAACAATGATTTACACCTTCAGGTTGATGACTTTGTTGAGGCAGATGGGGGCGTGCACAATATTCGCATCATGCGGAATAGAGGAGTAAATGCTGCAGAGAATGGAATTAGTGCTCAACCCGTATTTGGGGGACCGGCCTACTATATCAGGAACATACTCTACAATATACCCCTGGGAGGAGCCCTTAAAATTCATGGGGGCGTACCGGGGCTCACAGCTTATCACAACACTTTCATCACAGAAAACAATGCTGGTGCCAAATACCCAAATTCGAACTTTCGGAATAATTTGATTCTGGGTACGGATGGGCCAACAGTCGTTTCTTCTTTACACTTCACCACCGCCTATTCGGTAGCTGATTATAACGGGTATCGGCCCAATCAAGGGCCTGATAGTCCTGAAAATCAATTCAGGTGGCTAACACCTGAAGGGGAGCAAGTAGAATTTAAGACATTAAAGAGCTTTAGCCAGGCGAGCGGTCTTGAAACTCATGGTATAAAAGTCGACTATGATGTATTTGAGGATCTTCAGAAACCGATTCAAGCATTGGAAAGAGGTTTGCCTGGCCCTGTTTATCACGCAGTAGACCTCAATTTTAACCTTAATCCTAAAGGGAAGGCTGTAGATGCAGGAGTTCGAATTCCAAACGTAAATGATAATTACACGGGGAAAGCACCGGATTTGGGTGCACTTGAGGTGGGTAGTGAGCCAGTAATCTACGGAGCGCGCTGGCTTGACCCCAATAAGGAGTTCTACCGCTGATCAGGTGCTAACATCTGTCTACTTACTTAGCAGTACAACCTGTATATGGTATGAAAAATCCAACACTTATCAAGCAGTTAGACTTAGATTATGATACAAGACACATTTTTAATGGCAGCAGTGGGTGTGTGTGTTGTTGTAGCCTTTCTGACCCCTACTCATTTGCGAGCAACGACTACGGGTGATACCATCTTTATTAACTCAATAGAGGAGTTAGCTGAGTATGCCGCTAAAGATGATGTGTTGATTAAAATGAAAGCGGGAGCCTATACATTAGACCATACGAAGACCAGCAGAAATATTACCCTGAAAAAATACAGAGAAGGAAAGCCTCCATCAGATTATCCCGTAAGTGCCTTGTTGCATTTTTTAGGGAATAATAGTTCCTATAATCTGGAAGGGGTTGAAATCAATATAAGTTCAGCCTTGCACAAGGCCTTTGGCCGAAACCACATGTATGAAGTCTTTGTAACGGGTAACAATAACCATATACATGGGCTAACAGTAAGAGATGTGGGAGATGAATATCCTCATTTTGGGGCCATTATGTTACACGTAATGGGAGATAACAATGTCATATCAGAGGCCGATCTTTATATCCACGGTTCATCTCCCTATGGCTATGGGCACTTATTAGGCAAAGGCGGTAATCCTTTAGTGAAACTTCATAAGCATTCATCACTTCTGGTAACCGGACAACATACTAAGCTATTGGGATGCAAGGTGATTACACACGGTTTTGGACATGGTATAGTCATGCAGGGCGCTGTCAATACGCTCATTCAGGATTGTTATGTGGAAGGGAAAATGCGTCCAACCAATGAGATGTTGGCTGAAACATCAGGTTTGGCCTTCGATGTGGGGTTTAACAGTGACTATCCGCCAGGGAAAATTATGCCTGACGAAATAAAAGCCCTCTCAGAAGATGGGATTCGCAGCTATCCGAGTGGATATTTGAATGGTAGAAGAACCAAGGGCATTACCGTTATCAATTGTACCGTAAAAAACATGCGTTCGGGTTTTGATTTAAGTGCCAATTTGCCACCAACCCAGGTGATCGGTTCAACAGCCATTGCTTGTCAGGAAAAAGGGTATTCAATCGGATCCGATGGGATAATTAAAAATTGCAAAGGAGACGCCTTATACGGTCCCCTCCTTACTTTTATCGGCAAGCATATTAACAACTGCACGGTAGAATTAGCGCTAGTAGATACAGTAAGTGAGTATGCCGTTCATCGTCTGGCCGAAATCAATGGATCAGGTCATCACATCACCATTCGCAATTATCAGGGAAAGAAACGTAGCCTTGATTCTCCCATTGTATTTGGCGAATCATTTTGGGAGGATGTGCATCGCTTTAGAAACCCTGATGCCCCACATGGCGCATTTGCCGGAGCTGAAAATATCAAGCTATTTAATGACACCGGAATGCCCGTAAGGTTGAATGATCTGGCAATCAACTGTTCCATTTCAAATGCAGTTAGTACCCAACAAACAAAGGTGATCAATGCTGGAG
>CAYGTH010000096.1:3221-18418 GCA_964352745.1 uncultured Bacteroidia bacterium | reverse complement strand
GGGAACTATTATCAGGAGATTATCTGCGATCCTGATGATGTCGACAAGGTGTTCAGCATGGATACCTGGCTTCATCATACAGAAGATGGAGGAAAAACATTTGTGAAGACGGGGGAAACTCAAAAACATGTCGATAATCACTGTATCTGGATCAACCCGACGAATACTGACCACTGGATCGTAGGCTGTGATGGCGGGATCTATGAGACCTGGGATCACGCTGCAACCTGGGACTATAAAGCGAATCTGCCTATCACGCAGTTTTACAAGGTATCGATTGATTACGCCACTCCATTTTATAACGTCTTTGGGGGAACGCAGGACAATAACTCACAAGGTGGCCCGTCGAGATCCATCAACAATGCCGGAATTCTGAATGCGGATTGGTACATCACCGTTGGGGGAGATGGGTACGAGACGCAGGTGGATCCTACTGACCCCAATATTATATATGCACAATGGCAGTACGGTGGATTGATCCGCTACGATCGACAATCCGGAGAAAGAATCGGAATTAAACCCCAACCCGGAAAAGGGGAAGCTGCCTTCCGTTGGAATTGGGATGCACCCTTGCTCATCTCACCGCACGATCCCAAAACGCTTTTCTTCTGTGCCAATAAGGTGTTCAAAACGGAAGATCGCGGAAACAGCTGGAAGGTGATCTCTCCTGATCTGACCAGACAAATCGATAGAAACAAATTGAAAGTCATGGGGAAGATACAGCTTCCGGATGTGGTCATGAAGAATAAGTCAACCACCATTTATGGAAACATAGTTGCCTTTGACCAATCTCCGAAGGATGCGAACCTGCTGTATGCGGGAACAGATGATGGATTGATCCAGGTTTCAGAAGATGGGGGTGCTACATGGAACAGAAAGGAGGTATTTCCAGGGGTGCCGGAAATGACCTATGTAAATATGCTTTGGGCATCGCAGCACGATAAAAACGTAGTGTACGCAACCTTCAACAATCATAAAAAAGGAGACTTCAAGCCTTATGTGATGAAGAGTGTTGATAAAGGAAGTACCTGGATGGCACTCCAGAATGATCTGCCGGAAAGAGGCACAGTGTATGCCATCGCTGAAGATCATGTCGATCCGATGCTGCTCTTCGCCGGAACGGAATTCGGTTGCTATGTAAGTGTGAACGGGGGACAAAACTGGGTAGCGCTAAGTGCCGGTCTGCCAACCATCTGTGTGCGTGATATGGCCATTCAGAAGCGGGAAAACGATTTGGTATTGGGAACCTTTGGGAGAGGGTTCTATATTTTGGACGATTACAGTCCCTTGAGAAAATTGACGAAAGAAGCCCTGGAAAAGGAGACGAAGATCTTCCCGATCAAGACGTCATTGGCATATGTCGAATCAAATCCCCTTGGGCTGCGAGGGGTAGGAAGTCAGGGGGCTTCCATGTATGCAGCGCCAAATCCTGAATTCGGTGCCACTTTTACGTACTTCACAAAAGAGAAACCCAAATCTCCTAAAGAACAGCGTCAGGAGAAAGAGAAGAAAGCCAGGGAGGCGGGAAGTGATATTGATTATCCTACCTATGAAGAGTTTGTGGCTGAGGACAATTATGAAGTCGCATATCTGCTGTTCCTGATCAAGGACGACGCAGGAAACGAAATTCGCAAAATCAAAAAGCCTGCCTCGAAAGGAATCCAAAGAGTAACCTGGAATTTGCGTTATCCGCCAACTACTGCCATTCGAACTGACACCCCGAAGGTGGGCCGCTACAGCAGTCCAAATGAAGGCCCGCTGGCTATTCCTGGAAACTATACGGTTGAACTTTGGCAGGCGGATAATGGCGTGCTTCAACAAGTGGTTGAACCCACTCCTTTTGAAGTAATACCCTTGGAGAATTCTTCATTGGAGCGGCAAACGGAATCCAACATAGCGTTTAAAAGACAAGTACAAGAGCTTCGAAGAAGGATCAAAGGAAGCAACAGTGAACATGAAGAATTGGATAAACGGTTGAAGCACATCAAAACAGCGATTCAAAGCTACCCGGGTGCTGATATGGAATGGATGACAGAAGTAAAGGCTTTGGAAAAAACTTCTCATGATATCCGCATTCAGATCAGGGGAGATCATCATAAGTCTAACAGAGACATTGAAACCATCCCGGGAACAGCTAGTCGGGTAGAAAACATCGTTAATAATACCTGGTATTCGACCTCTGATCCGACAACTACGCATAAAGAGCAGTTTGAATTGGCGAAGGAGGAGTATGCGGAAATTAGAACAAACCTGGACGAGATTCGATCCCGTGTGCAGGCGCTTGAGGCCAAACTGGACAGCAGGAAGATTCCTTATACGCCTCATCGTCCAAACTGGAAAAAGGAGTAACCCTTCTTTTGTTGGCGAGGTGAAAAGCTATGGCACAGTATTCCACAGAGGTTCACAAAGTAGATTTACTTAGTGTGCCTTTGTGTCTTTCTTAGCGAGGTGAAAAGCTATCCCACAAAGGAACACAAAGGTGGACACAGAGGTACACAAAGATTGATGCAGTGTGCTTTTGTGTTGCTCCTGGTGTGATATTCCCACTCACACTGGCCGCAGCCCTTTCAAAAGGGCTTTCGCGCATGCCTTTTGCCGTAGGCAAGGCTTGTGGGCCTCCTTTTTAAGGGAGGTTGGCCCGTGTGGAGGGATGTTCCTGCTGGTTTCGGATTCCGCTCCGAAACCCCTACCTCTGGGCGCAGCCCATCAGCAACTGTTTTCTGATTGTCGGGGGCAGGTGAATGAATTCGCCTATACGGGCATGTATCGGCGAATTCATTCGCCGGAGGGTAGCTATCAGCCTCGGACTGCTGGTTATGTGTTCGGGGAGATTCTTATTAGTACGAAATTACTTCCTCTCGTCCGAAAATAACGAGATCGCTTCCTTGCTGAAAGGCATCTAATACTTCGCCAAAATATAAATCAAATAATCTAATCAACTCTTTGTTACCAATGTTGCCAAATTCAATTAACAAGACCTTAGGAGGAGCACCTTTTAATATGAAGTATTCCGTAAAATCAGCATCTTTTGTAATGATGATTCGATCTTCATCGGTAGCAATTGTTATGATCTGATTGTCTCCAAGTAAATGCCCATCTGGGAAGAAGGTCGTGTGAATGCAATCATTTCCTTTTTCCGAAAGATAGGATGCCAACCGGGGTGGGAGTTGCGTATCAACAATGAACTTCACGCACTGAGTTTTCTGATGGTTCTGGTGTTTGCAATCAATGCTGCATAGGTCAAGCTCGCTTGAATATCGGCTTCCTCGATATAAGGATAATCATCCAGAATTTCTTGATGACTCATCCCTCCAGCAAGCAATTCAAGCATCTGTGATACAGAGAAACGCATATTCCGAATGGTCGGCTTGCCTTTCATGACATCGGGATTGAGGGTTATGCGCTTAAGAAGATCCATTTGTTATACTTTACTTAAAGATACGTAATTCGGTTGAATATGGCTATCTTATTTGTTGCGCTGCGTTTGCCTGATCGGTTTTGTGGCCCCTAACCGTCTCCAAATCTTTCTGAAACTCATCATGATCTTTCGCTATGTCAAATCTTCTGCTTGAGGTCAGTTAACTCATTGATTTATTATGATAGGCTTTTCCTCCATTCTTCTACAATTTTTGCTTCTGCTGCCATTATTTTTTTTCGCTTTTTAACAACTTTTTCTGCTTTCAATTTGATTTTTTGTTGAATGAGTAAATCCTTAAAGGACTGGTAATTGGATTGGTGTGTGATTTCCGCTAACAATTCAAGAACTTCAGGTGCCATCCGTTTTTGATAATGCTCAACAACATATTCTCCATAGTTTTTTTGAGACCAATTCATTCCATGCCATATGGGTAATTCATCTATTTTTTCTTCAAGTAGTAAGGGAATTAAATAGAGATTGATTTCTTCTAATTCAATTAAATGACGATTGAATATGGCCATCTTTCTTAAGATTCTTGATGAGTTTATCCAGGCCAAATGTAATTCAGGTAAGCCTATATCGTCCTCAAAATTTTTATAAAACCAGTTGTGATATTTCATTAACCCTGCATGATCCTCCAATTGGAAATATAGTAACCCAATTTCGTATCGGAGACCATGACTATCGTCATAGAAACCAAATGTTCTTTTTCCTATGCGCAAATTTTCCTTGGCTGCTTGGATTTTATTTCTCAGCCTTTCTTCTTGTCGGGGTGTCATAATATGTTACCGATAGGGTGTGGCTAAACGAGCTGGCGAATCAGCCACTATGAACGTTTTAGTTTTTGTTGAACGAAGCTCTCCATGATCATTTACAAGATAGGCAAATCTCTGGAAAATGTTGGGCGCAGCTATCAGTCTCAGACTGCTGGTTTCTCCGCTCCGAAACCCTATCCTGCAGCCACGCCGTGAAAAGCTATCCCACAAAGGTTCACAAAGGTGAGCACAGAGGAACACAAAGCACCTTGACCCTGTGTTACTTTGTGTCTTTCTCTGTGTTCCTCCGTGTCATAACTCCGTACCACAACTCCCCCGCTACTCCACCAGCACCCCATCCCCATCCCGAAACGGCACCTCAATCTCCCACACCTTATCTTCCCCTTTCACGCGTAGCGTCACCCCATCTTCCGTCTCGGAGAGCACCTTCACCTTAAGTTTTGGCGCTTCGCCCTCCGACGGCCCGAGTAGCCAAACAAAGGAAGTACTGGTTTCGATCCGGGTGGAGTAGATGCTGGCGGTGGCGGCTTCGTATTCGTTGTATCGCTCGCTGTAATAGCCTTGTATAGTGGGCGCTTGCTGCCCGCTGATGAGGTCGATGTCCCATTTTGGTTTGCCGACGGGAACGATGCGCAGGTTGCCACGATCGTGGTCCGTTGCGACGACCTGCTTTTTCAGGACATTGACCTTGCTGTCCGGATGCCAGTGCCAGAGGGCCTGTACAGTGCGGGGGCGATCGGTGTCGATATGGTCCACGACGATCCAGAAGTTCCCGCGTACATAACAGACCGTGCGGGTGTGCGTGGCGGTGCCTTCGAGCTCCTCGAAGGTATCAAAGTCCCCCCAGGCATAGTCAAAGGCCTTCTCAATGCGGTAATTCGATTCGGGAAGCGGGGCTTCGCTAACCAGCGGCCCGCGTGTCTGTCCTTTGCCGTCGATGAGCAGGACATTGTGGCTCTCACTGCCGCGCGCGTAGGTGCGAAAGGTATCCGCAATGGCACCTCGATAGGCAAATCGGCCGCCATCGACCAGTAAGTCCCGGCCATAGGCGGAGATCGACAGGTGCAATTTGTCATTGTGCTGATGCCCGGAACCCCAGGGGCCGATGTCAAAAAAGGCCCAGTGCGCATCTTTTTCAAATCCGCTGCGCATGATCATCTGCCCTGCATTGGGAAATACGATAGAAGGCCCACTTGCCGGCGCCTTTCCTGCCGTCCCATTGGAGGCAATGTGCTGCCAGTCGGGGCGATCGTATTGCTCCGCAGCTGTGAGGATTCTTTCGCGGTTATAGTCCCGGTCCGAGTCATTATTCATCGGGCCAAAACCATCCGGACGCATGCTGTAGGCGAGGTACACCCACATGCTTTTGATCTGGCTGGCAAATACCTCGGGCAGCGGTTCGTCTATTTCCGAAAGGATCTGCCTGAACTGGTCAAAATTACGCAGGGCGACATAGTGGTAGTGCGACGTCAATTCGGTTTGCACGCCATCGGGATAGATTTGCTCCCCGATGCTTTCGGTCATGCGTGCTTTGCCGTATTCGATCCATTGCGGGGCATCCTTAAACTCCGGCCAGGCAGCTGCGGCAGTCGCGAGTCCCGCCATTTCCATCGTCAGCCAGTTGCCTTTTGCGTGAAAATGACGCGCATAATGTGCATGATGGGGAATGCTGCTCATCAGGAGCAGACGGGTTGCCGGACTGATCCCTTCATGGTCCATCAGGCCATAAAATACCTGTGCCCACATCTTCACCCGAAAACTCGCCTCCAGGCCGCGCCACATGGCCGTGCTGCTCTTTTTGGCAGGGTAGGGGAGGCTGCTGAGGACCCAGTCTTTGATGAGGCCGTCGATGGCCCGGACGTATTCAGGATTTCCTTCCTTATAATAGATCGGCAGGAGGTCGCGTATGGGATAATTCCGATTGACGCCCCAGGCCCATTCCTGATCATCGCGCGGCCCGGTATGGAACCAGTCTATGTGGCCATTGGCCAGGCGGGGCGATTTGCCGGAAACGCCCTGCACCGTAAAAATGTCTTGCAAGATGCTATCTGCAGCGCTGTTGCGCAGGGTGGAAGCCGGCGGGAGGGACGACCTGCGCAGCCATTCGGCTTGCTCGCCTTCGCGATAATAGGTCAGCAAGGCCTCACAGGCGCGGGCTAAGTCCCCTTTTTCGAAGGCTTGTTTGACTTCCGCCAGCCCGGCCGTTTCCAGGTTCAGGGATTCCAGCAGAAAGGTAATGCGATCGGGATAGGCATCGCAGACTTCGGCTACGGTATTGACTTCCTGCCAGGGAATGGCTTGTTGAGCCTGAAGGGAGAATCCGGGGATGAGCAAGAGGAGCAAAGAGAGGATAAGGTGAGTTGTGTTGCGTTTCATTTGAGTAGCGTTTGGAGTGCGGTAGTAAGGTGAGCGACGGTATCGGGATGATCGGCATATAGATTGGTGGATTCGCCGATGTCGGTGGACAAGTTGTAGAGCTGCCCTTCGTGGGGATTGCTTTCGGCGAGGCTGGGATCGTAGCTGTCCATAAATCCACCGGAGCCTTTGGCCTGAACGAGTTTCCAATCTCCCTGTCGAATGGCATAGACGCCACGAGAGGATCGCATCACAAAGTTCGTTCGGGTGGCAGCATGCGCTGCATCCAGCAATAAAGGCAGGATGCTGATGCTGTTGTGGGCATATTCGGAGGGAACGGAAGTCTGTGTGAGTGCTGCAAAAGTGGCCAGCATGTCGGTAAAGCTGATCAGATTGGAATTGACAGCTCCGGCTTCAATGTTTCCTTTCCAGCGGGCAATGAAGGGCAGTCGGTGTCCGCCTTCCCAGGCATCGCCTTTCATCCCCGCCAGCGGCCCTACGGAATTGTGCAGGTACTGCGCGACATTTTCCGGATACCAAACCGGGCCATTATCACTGCTGAATATGAGGAGGGTATTATCAGCTGCGCCCTGATCTGCCAGTTCTTGCATGACCTGGCCCACAACCGCATCGACCTGCATCAGGAAATCGCCATAGGTTCCGGCCCCGGATTTCCCGCGAAATTCGGCCGTAGGCAGCCAGGGCGTATGGGGTGCAGGCAGGGCGAGGTAGAGAAAAAAGGGGGCAGATTCGGCGGCGGCTTGTTCGATATAGTTCGTGGCTTTGTCGGCGAATTGATCCAAGACCTCCGGATGCTTGAAATTCGGTGCGACTTTGCCCGCCCGGTAAAAAGGCCCTTGTATTTTACGTTTCCCTTCAGCGGGTGCCGTGCCTTCCATGGCTTCGATGGAATCGGTAGGCAGCATGACCGGGCGCTTGTTTTCGATATAATAATAAGGTTGAATATCCAGGGAGGCCGGCATGCCATAGAAATAGTCAAAGCCATGATCGAGGGGGCCGCCTGTGAGATCCGTATCCGCCGGGGGATTTTTTTCATCCACAATGCCCTGATGCCATTTGCCCACGCAGGCGGTTTGGTAGCCCGCTGATTTCAGGAGGCTCGCCAGCGTCGTCCGTCCCGGCTCAATAACCCCTTCCTGATAAGTTCGATTATTGAGAAAGGGATAATGGCCCGTAAGCAGCGAATACCGCGAAGGCACACATACCGCAGCGGGGGCATGGGCATCGGTGAAGCGCATTCCTTCTGCGGCCAATCGGTCGATATGTGGCGTGGTGATCTGCGAATTGGGATTGTAGGCCCTGAGGTCGCCATAGCCCATGTCATCTGCAAAGATGAATACGATATTGGGGAGGCTAGGGGGCTTCTTTTCTTGCTCACTCGTTTGGCAGGCAAATAGCAAAGCAGTAATCGCGAAAAGAAGCAGTAGATGTGTGGAACGAATCATGTGTTGATAAGCTGATGGTAAATAAAATGGATAATAGCAAGTTAACAAAGCACTAGCTATTCCACAGAGGTACACAAAGCAGGCACAAAGGTTCACAAAGCACTTCTTCCCTTGGTGTTCCTTTGTGATTTTCCCTCTCCGTGCTACTCTGTGACATAATTCCTGAGCTATTCCACAGAGGTGCACAAAGTTGGGCGCGGAGGTTCACAGAGCACTTCTTCTCTCTGTGTGCCTCAGTGAAATAAGCCCTCTGTGCTACTCTGTGAAATAATTTCCCCGCAGTTCATACAGCGACAGCTGACTCGCCTCCGGCCAGGGCTTCGGCCTCGGCCGATCCCGATTCGCCGAAAGCGTTTCCCATTTGAGGACATACCGCACCTTCGGGTCAGGGCTTTGGCCCAGATCTGTAGCAGTTCTGACCGCCAATCCGGGAAAATCACCCTGCACAGGGATCGTGGCCGCAAATGCCGGAGCCTTGCGTACCGTACCGACAGCCTTCAACTGCTTGTCAAGTAGCAAGGTGCCGGTGCCATATTGTTTGTGCGTATAGCCCAATTCATAATAGCCATCTGCCCGCCGGATAAATGCACCTATTCGGACGTCATTGTTGATGCTGCCATTTCCGGAAAATTCCCACCGGTAGTCCCAATCCGTGAGGACCTGGATTTGCCATTCTTTCCCATCAAATCGAGCGGCATAGAATTGGAGATTGCCTTTCGGGTCGTATTTGTGGTAGGCGAATATGGGGCGATTTTTTGGATCAAAACAAAGCTTCGCTGCGAGGTTGATGATGCCTCCCTTGACCGGAATCGGATCGACAATGACGGATTTGTTGTCAAAAGTAACAGGTAATGCGACGGGCTCGCCTTTCGCGTTGAACCAGTTCCGCATGTCGGGGCTTTTGATATAGGACAGGTCGTGATTGGTGGAGCAATCGGGGGTCTCCCGCCACACCCAATACATGTGGTACCACTTATCTGACCTCAATTGCGGCTGGGAAGCATAGGCATTGCGTTCCCCCTGTCCGTCGGTCAGCGGCACATCGATCAGGCGGGTCCACTGCTGGGTTGACGGTGAATAGACATTGTAGATATCATTGCCATTTCCACTGCCGCCATCCCGGTACCGAAAGATCAGTTCTCCTTCTGCGGTCTTGATAAATCGCGGATAGGTACAGCGGTTCTCCTCCGTCCCGACCATGTTAGGCACCTGTACGAGCGTAGCAATATCTCCGGAGCGCGTACTGCGGAAATAGGTTAGTCCGTTGACATGCATATTGCCGGAGAGATGGATAAAACCCGCTTTGTCAGTGGAGAGGGTGAGGCTGTTATGGCTGTCCCATTCCAGTACCGTACTGGTTCCTTCTTTCGACTCTCTGGGTTTTGGCGGAATGGTATGAAGCTCAAACTGCGCATCTGCAAGATTGCGTTGGCCTACCACGATGTGGCGATCCGCATTGTAATAGGCGATGTATTGGCGCTGCCCCTCCGTGAGCAGTCCAAATCTCACGGGATGTCCCGCCCAGACTTTGTCGATTGGGATAATGGATTCGACGGTCGGCTGCTGGTCTAGTTCGTCGATGACAAGGGGTTCGGTCTTGCCAGTCCCTGAAGGGGGACGGATGCAGCCTGCGAGCATAAGCAGAACAGTTAGTATGACCAGGAAGAATTGTTTCATTGCTATTTGTATTAGGTATTCCACTGAGATACACAAAGGAAACACAGAGATTCACCAAGCACTTCTTCCCTTTGTGCCCCTTTGTGTTATTCTCTGTGCTCCTCTGTGACATAATTCCTGAGTTATGCCACGGAGGTTCACAAAGCACTTCTAATCTATACTCTGTGCACCTTTGTGTTTCTCTCTGTGTACCTCTGTGACAAAACGCTTTATCCCCTAAAATGAATTGATCTTAATCTCAATTTCATTCATGCCCGGATTCAATCGGATGGAACCAAAGCTGAGGTTAACCGCTTGTCCATTGAGCGTAACAACCGCCTGCGGCGAAAAGTCGAGGCTGAATTCCCCCACCATATTGGCTGGCAGCTCAATCGAATAGCGACTCAGGCGATTGCTGATGCGCTTATAACTGCCCAATATAGAACCCCGCATCGTTGGCACCTGAATGCTGCTCTGTGTGAGATCGCCCATTTGCGGATGAATACGCGCAATGCCAAATCCTGGCGTTTGGGGTTGAATGCCCCACAGGAAACGCGGAATGATATTGCCTGGTGCAGCGCCCCATGCGTGGTTCCAGTCGGCATTGGGCTTGTACTTCATGTCCCAGGCTTCGAGGGTTACGGTCGATCCGATCCGGATCATGTTCCACCAACTTCTCTCGCCGGTGGAGCGCATCAGGTCGAGGGCATATTGTCCTTCGCCTGCCTGATACAAGCCTTCCAGCAAATACTGCGCACCATAGACGCTACAGCCCATGCCACGTGATTTGACATATTCGACCACTGACTTCACATGCTGATCCGGCACGATCCCGAAGGCAAGGGGCAGCATATTGGAGTGAATAGAGGAATGGGTAGCACCTTCCCCATCGAGGTAATAGCCTTTCTTCGCGTCCAGCAATCGCTCATTCATCGCCTTCTTGACCTTGGCAGCCATGAGCTCATATTCCGCCTGATCCTTGGGTTTATTCAGCACAGCCGCAAATTCGGCCATGATCTTCATATTCAGATAAAAGAAGCTGTTGATTACGGTATTGATAGGCCGCATCTCATGACCATCGCGCTCTCCTTCCGGCGTAGCCAGTTTCCATCCCGTATCTTTTTGGGCAGGGGGCCAGTCCACAATGTCTTTGAGGCGGAGTGTCGTATCGCCAAATCCCAGTTGCTGCATGAAAGCGCCGGTTACCAAGCCGGTTTGGGAACTGATGAGGCCATCTTCCCGCGCCAGACCGATCAGGGTTTTGTGTGTTAATTTGTCATAATAGGCAGCCAGTAATTCCGTGTCGCCGGAGTAATAATAGTCCTGATACATCATCAGGGCAGTGTGCTGCAACCACTCGGTGGGCCAGGTGGGGTGCTCCATGAAATATTCGATGGTTTGCTTGCCCATGCTGTATTCCCGGTCCATGCTGTAGTGCCCCAGCTGATTGATATAGGCATCTGCTTCATACGGAATCCGCTCGCGGTCCCCGTCGATGTAAATACCGACTGCAGAGGTGGCCTTCATGCTGTATTTACAGATATCCCAAATCTGGTTCAGAATGGTATCGGAAGAGCTAAACTGGCTCTGTTCATAGTCAAAATAATGGAAATAGGCCTTTTGGCGTACATCCGACACACTCAGCTTCCGGCTGGCATTTTCGATTTCGGCATAGCGAAAGGGCAGAATGACTTCAAAGGAATCCGGCAATTGAACGGCTACGGGCAGGGTGTTGCGTTTATTGGCGGGTAAGTCCAGGATATAATGCTGCTGTTTGGGCGTTACGCTTAGTTGAACTTCCTGATAGCGAATGGTTCCGCCGGGATCGCGATCGATTTTTCCGTTCAGGAGTTTTTCGCCTAAGCGGATGGTCAGCGTTTCGGATCGTTTGGCGGCATAGTCGAGTTCCAGGGTGCCAAAAGCATCTTTCCCAAAATCGATGAAATAAGCTTTCTTATCGGTTTGCTCAAACGATACAGGCGCAATCCGTTCGATTTGAAAGTGATTTTGAGAGGAAATTGTGCCTCCGGTTTTGCCGGTGATAAAGGGCTGGGGGGCCGAATAAACAGAGAGGCGATTGTCCTTGTCCCAAATCCGTACTTTCCAGAAATAGCGGGTTTCGGGCTTCAGGGCTGCGCCAGCCAGCGATACACGGGCAGACTCGGTACTGCGCACCTGTCCGCTGTTCCATACATCCCCAATATTGTTGGCGAGCAAGTCCATGCTGGAAGCAACCAATACTTGATATCCTTTCTGGGAACCGGCTTCAGTAGGAACAATCCAGCTAAATTCAGGCTGCATATCTGTAATCTGGGAGAATCTTGGATCTCGGATATACTCCACCATCAGCCCCGAAGGAATGCCCGAATAGGGATCTGCAAATCGCTCGGTGAGTTCATCGCATTTGTTGCGTAAATTTTCAAGTACTTGCCGATGGGCTGCCTCACCGGCGAGGTTGTTTGTTTCTCTTGGGTCTTCTGTGAGGTTATAGAGTTCTTCTGCGGATTTGTCATTGACGTAGCGAAAATATTTCCATTCAGCTGTACGCACCCCTTCGCTGGGCGGAATGTGCTGAAACTCCCACAGGTGCTCAATCAAAATGGTATCGCGATTCAGGGAAGTCTCTTTTCCGGAAACCATTGGGAGGAGACTTTTTCCGTGCCAGCTCTTCGGGCGCTCTACGCCTGCGAGGTCCAGAATTGTCGCGGGCACATCGATGTTCAGGGCCATCTGATCGATTTTCTGCGGATTTTCTACCCGGGGATCATATACGATCAGCGGTACTCGCACCGAATTGTCATACATCAACCATTTACCGGCAAGCTGCCGCTCTCCCAGGAAATAGCCATTGTCGCCCATGAGGACGATGACGGTATTTTGGTCGAGCCCTTTCTCTGCCAGTTTTGCTCTGATGTTGGCAATCTCCATATCAATCCCTTTGATCATGCGGTAATAGCCTTTTGTGCTATGCTGATATTTTTCAGGGGTATCATTGCGCCAGTACCAGCGGGTACGGTTGAAGCCCTTTCGGACAGACTCGGGCAGTTTGGCAAACCAGGAATCTTCCCCGAGGTTGGGGCCAGGCATTTCCATATTCTGATATAATTTCCCCGGTTCTTCCTGCCAGAAATACTGCTTGGGCGCGCCATCGTGGGCATGGGGCGCACTAAAACTCAGCGACAAACAAAAAGGCTGATCGCTCGGTGCCTGATCGATGAAGTCGAGGGCTTTTTCGCCGGTATAGCGGGTGAGGTGGACGGTATCGCCATCCAGTTGTTGGTAGTAATAGCCGCGGTAGTCCTTGTATCGGTTGTTGCGGTCATAGGACTCCATCACATCAAATAGTTCTTCCTGCCTGGAATAGTTCACTCCAAATTTCCCAAAGAAACCGGTGTAGTATCCCGCTTCATTGAGGAGACGGGGATAAGAGGTTTCCATGTATTCATTGCGAATCCCGCCGGTCTGGAAGGTGTATTTGTGGGTGCGCTCATGCAGGCCACTAAACAGACTGGCCCGACTCGCTGCACAGATGGGAGTGGTCACTACGGCATGACTGAAATAGCTCCCGCTTGCTGCCAGTTTATCCATTTCTGGTGTCTGTATGATTTCATTTCCCGCATGGCCGAGGGCATCCCATCGCTGGTCATCTGTGAGAATGAAAATGATATTGGGTTTGTCGGGTGAGGCGGCTCTGCTTTGTTGGCCGATTAATTGTCCGAAACTGAGTAGCAGGCAAGCCAGAAAAATTAGACCTACCTTCTTTTCTGTCTGTATGTTCATAGTTCAATTGATTGTAGCGTATGTGTTATCGTTTTATGAATTTTGAGTAAGTATCTATTCAGAAAGGGTGAACCCGATCGCTGTTTTTTTTCCATTTTCAATCAGCTGCAAACTCAGGCTTGATGCGCCTGGTTGCGAGTTGGAAAGCTGCTCGATCTGTATATCCGGCTTTTTCCCCTCAAAAGGCGCAACGAGGGTAATGAACCGAATGCCAGTCTCCGCATTTTGTTTGGGAATGTGATATCGAAATGCGGGTCGGGGCTCTTTTTTCGTGTAAACAAATGAAACCTGTCCCTCCTCTTCCTGCAATTGCAGCCCTTCCTGGGGCTGAGTTTGCACAAGGACATTCGTTCCTTTTTCAAAGCCGGAAGCGACCGAGAAGCCTTCGTAGTCAAAAATCGCCTCTCCTGGTGCCAATTGAAAGTGGAGATCTATGTCTCCGGTTGCAGCGCCAAAGGCTTCATCAACGATAATAAAGTATCTTTTTGCTACAAAAAATACTGCCCGCCGATGACTCAGGTTTTCATAGCTGGCATTTTCCACGACCAGTACATCGGTTTCTTCTCCCGGTTCCCACAGCAGTAATTTGGGGGCATATTGGGAATTGTTGCCATCGAGGGTAAGGGTTTGATGCACCTGTGTTTGCCGAAACCAGGCCCTGTTTTCCGGATCGCCGCTATAGATATAGCTCCCGGCATCGGGCATGAGGTTGCGACCTCCTGCATAGAGGTCAAAGGTGCCATTATCGGGTTGACAGTGTCCGCCGCCATCGGGCCCGCATTTCAGCACAAGCGCAATGGCATCTTTGTCCCAACCGCTTCGCATTGAATAGAGCCCGCTTTCAGGCAGCGCAAAAGCCGTTTCAGTAGGTGGGGTTCCTGCTTTGCCTTCCGTAGCGAGGTAGCGAAAATCTTCCCGCTCAAATCGCTCTGCCCAGGTTGTAAATCGTTCTGTATGTTGCCCCGGTTTTCCCATCCATGCATCCCCAAAGGGAACATTTGTCCCATCTGGCATATTGAGTTTCATGGGGACTTCGCACATTTTTTCCAGGGTTTCGAGATAGGAATCCGGAAATGCATCTGTCAGTTGATTCAGTTGAGCCAGTTCGTATGTGCGGTAAAACCAGTTGATGCAGCCGATGTGGTAGCCCATCGCCAATTCCCGTTGGTGGCCATCGGGATAGACCTGTAGATTGATTTCATTATTCAGGCGGCGGATCGCTTCGACTTTCCATTTTTCAGCAGATTGAAATTCCGGAAAGATGATCGCGATAAAAGCCATACCTTCTGCTTCCATGAGGCCCCAATTGCTGCCGGTGCGATATTGTGTCATGAGGAATTCGGCATGCACATAGCAGCTATTCAAGAAAGCGACCAGCACCTCAGGCGTGAAGGCGGGAGAATCGATAAATCGCTGGAAAAGGCCCGGCCATTTGTGGCCGCGAATGCCCGTTTCGATAGATCGCCAGGCATAGGCATGATCCTCGTCGTGAGGGTTTTTTTGGGTCCAGTCGAGTAGTTGTGCTGCCCAGGCTTCTGCATATTGTTCATCTCCTGTTTGCCAATACACCCGCCCCATAGCGTCCCAGAAATACATGCGATTCAATTGCCAGATCCATTCCTTATCCGCAACCGGGCTGGTGCGCCAGTCGATGTCGTCGCCGCAAAAATGGGAAGGGTAGGCAGGTTGCCCCACAAAGATGTGCTTAACCGCATCCTGGGCTAGTTTCAGGTCTTTTTCAGTGGG
>CAYGTH010000096.1:0-3121 GCA_964352745.1 uncultured Bacteroidia bacterium | reverse complement strand
CATGATACCCTTTTTCAGAATTACGATTTATGAATTACGATTTACGATCTCTGACCTCTTTCATCTGTCCTCTGTCCTCCGTTCAAACTTATACAAGGTCAATACCGAGGGCTTGATGGGAACTTGTCGCGGTTTGTAAAACCGTCGTTTGCCCATGGTCTCCCATCGGAGTGCGTAGTATTCATTTGCCTGTTTGGAAGCAGGGGATAGCCACCTGACTGACACGCTATCGATTCCGGAAGTCGGGGTCAATAATTCAGCCGGGTATTCTGCTTGTTCCACAATCTGTAGGGGCCGGTCTGCTATCAGGGAAAAGGTATTGGGATCTATAATCAATTCACCATTTCCTCGCTTGATATGGGTGTAGGTAATCACGATGTTTCCATCCGGGTCGAGATCGCCTTTATGTATGCTAATGTGAAATTCGATAGAACCAGGCCCTGAGAATTCCCACCGATACGCCCAGTTTGACACTTGCTTCACAAGCCATTCTCCCACCTGTTGCCTTGCGATAAAAATCTGACTGATACCTGCACTGTCATATTTCATGTAGGCGATTATGGGCTTATCTTCAGCATCAAAAAAGAGCATCGCCCCTCCATTGATGACTCCTCCTCCGGGGGGAACCGGGTCAACTGTAAGCTGATGTATGTCAGGCGTAATAGGGAGCGCTATCGGGTGTCCATCTACGGTTTCCCAATGAATCAAATCCCGACTTCGGGCATAGGATAAATCATGATTGGTTTCGCAAGCCGGCGTATCGCGCCAAAACCATATCATATGAAAGAACTTATCGGGACCCAACCTCGGCCCTCGGGCATAGGCACTCATCAGTCCCAGGCCGTCAAACAGAGGCTTGTCCGTCAATCGCCGGAAAGATTTGGATTGCTCATCATACAGGTTCGAAATCGTGATGCCATTTCCACTTCCGCCTTTTCGGTATGAATAGATTAATTCATTAGCTGCATTTTTGGTGAATTTAGGATAGGTACATCGGGATTCGTCCGCTGCCGCAACCATTGGAAATACCTCCTTAAATGTTGAAATATCATTCGGTCGATCTGTTTTGAAATAGATGAGGGTATCATTGTGCATATTTCCGCTTATATGAAGACATGAATCCCGATCTGTCGTCATGCTAATTCGGTTATGGCTATCCCATCCCACTTTTGTTGGAAGAATCTGGTATTTCCATCTCTGATCCGATATTTTTCGGGATGCGACGGTTAATTCCCGGTTTTTATTGTAATACCCAATGAACTGCCATTCGCCCAATGTGAGGAAATTAAATCCTACCGGGAAGTCTGCGATTACGGAGTCTACCTCTATAGCCTCTATGATGTTGATTGCTCCAACGAGTTGATTGCTATTCGGTGGAGTTGATACATTGCATGCAGCGATGCCAATTGTCAGGCTGCATAAGCAGAGGATCCAAAAGATATTGGGGGCTAATCGTTCCATTTTTTGACACTTAAGGACGCTTGTTCTATTCAACTTTGATCAAGGCTACCCAGTCTTTTTCGCTATCAACAGGGGGAGTGCCAATGGAAACTGTGCCTGTCGCCTGGACAGATTTTACAGATCCCTCTTGTAGTTCTCCTCCGCTTCTGGGATTGTACCATTGGACCGAAAATGATTTCCCTGAATCTCCGATATCCAGAGAAGTAGTGGCAGTACCGATCGGTAGAAATACGACATATATTTCCCCTTTCGCAGTGAGGCAATAGGTAGTAGGATCAGCGGTCAATTCATCGGCTGGCTCCATTTTCCAAAACGGAATATGGTTTTCAAAGAAGGTTTTTGCATATCGGTTTTGATCCCAAAAGAGATCACGGCTCCTGAAATCCTGGCAGGTGAGATCCGAATGGGGACTGTCATATCCAAAATACCATTCTACGCCAAATCCTCCAGCCATCAGTGTGCCCCAAAGTGCGTTCATTCGGGCAAAATCGTGGGGCGGATCTTCGGCATCGGGTAAGAGGGCAAACTTGGCGCTACCCGGCTCGTCTACTGCCAGTGCCCAGCGTCTTCCTGTAGAATCTGACTTTGCCCGCCACTTGAGCACGCGTCCATGCACATCCCGAAATTCTTTATCACTCAATTGCAGCGATGCACCCGTCAAAGGAGACTGATCGCCTATCAATCCGGCGTATCGATCATCTTGATTCGGGAAGGTATGAATGACTAAATGATGCTGGTAAGGATCGAGTTGGTGGACATAGTCGGCTGCCTTTTTGACTTCTTCAAGGGGCTGATTGTTTTCTTCGCCGAGGTTCCAGTTCATCGAGAGGTGATGCCCAAATCGTGCGATCAATTCCCGGTAATACAATTTGCCTTCCGTTCCAAATACGCCCTCATCCATCAAATGATCGGTCTCGGTTTCATGGGTTTTAAAATGGAGAAACATGCCTTCCTGCTCCGCATATTCAAAGATGCGTTCCCATTGTTCCAGCTTGGAGACATCAAATCGGGTGGTGTGAAACATGCTTTTCCAGGCTTCTTTTTGTTTTTTGACATTAGCATAAGTCAGATAATCTGCTTCGGGTACTTTGAGCAAATGGGGGAATATATTTCTGTCATCTCCATCGACATTGAAGGTGAGGAAAGAGAAGACATTCAGCTCTTCCGAAGCCAGATAATGAATAGCACCCATCAGGTTTTTGCCTTTTTCTCCCTGCCATAAATAGGGGCGGGCAGCTGCCGGGAAATCCTTGGCATGGGGTGCCCAGTTTTTTTGAAAGCCCAAGGCATTTGTCGTGGCGTCAATGTCTTCGTAAGCGAGTAGGTTTTCAGGTGCATCCACTCCCAGTTTGATGAAATATCTGCCTGTTTCCGCGTACTTCAGATAGGGTTCTCCTACATATTCCAGACGACCTTGTGCACGGTTATCAATGCCGGTTTTATCCGTATTGGCAATTTCAAACGTACCGGTCTGCCCGTCCATAAATCCAGCACTTTCTGCTTGACTCGGATCTGCACTGACTGCAACCTGTTCGCCCTTTTTGAAGGAAACGGCGTAGGTCCATTTCCCTACCTCATCCGGCGTGAAGCGTACCATCCATTTATTCCCGGCATCTCCGCTGGTTTCGGCGGCATTTCCATCTGCTGCATAAAAGCCCGG
>CAYGTH010000095.1:0-18458 GCA_964352745.1 uncultured Bacteroidia bacterium | reverse complement strand
CCCCCAGATTGGCAATAATAGCCCCTCCCGCAAAATAGCGAGCCGTCATGTCCTGACGGGAAAGCAGGACTCCGGAAATGACAAGGCCGGTCAGGTTGAATAAGCCGAGGATTCCGTAGTAGATAGCTTCCTGATTTTTCATAAATCCACGCCCAAAGAGATTGATGAGAATATTGAGAATAAGCAGGGTCATTAGGATACGGATAGCCTTATCTATCCAAGGGAATTTTTGCCGGGTGCCAATAAATGATCGTCCAAACTGCCAAAAGAACACCCAGATGAGTCCGGCAGATGTCGTCCAAATATAGTTTCGAAGCATGGGTACATCTCCTAAAAACCAGGCTGATATGTATCCTTGCGGATGGACCATCATATTCGCAATCAGGGGAAACAACAGCCACACGCTGAACCAACCATAAATAGGTTCGCGGAGATACAAAAACAGAATCAGGTGATAGATCAGTGCCATGGTAATCAGGCCTAAGACCATACTCATATATTCCCGGTATTCGGTAAAATCCTGTGTGGTAAACAGCCCCACGTGGATACGATCGGTTCGGGGGCTTTCCAGGATAAGCCCAAAGTCAGGCGGCAAGCCAAAGCTATTGCCCTCGATTCTGATCAGCAGCTGTTTATTGGATTCCGTTGAAATGGAAAAAGGGATTTGTCCGATTTTCCATTTAGCCTGTTCAGAGTTTTGTGATTGCGGAACATCGCTGCCGCTTTGCTCATGATTCAGAATTCCCGTATCGTCATATTCCCACACATCAATCCGGCCATTCCCTCTTTCCCAGCCGCTGCCTTCATAATTGAAGCCTTTGAACAACAGTAACCCATTTTCAATCGTAACGGCACTTGCTAAGCGGATTTTTCCCCAATACACATGAGCGGGATTCAGGGGCTGGGTATAGCTGAGGTAGGGGCGAAATGTAAAACGGGCATCTGTAGTATCCGCCAGGATATCCGTTGGATTCAGTATATCAGTAGTGTCTTCATATACCCAGAAAAATTCGTCAAGGCTTTGCTCAACATAGGTACCCGTGATGGGATAAGGCTCCTGAGCAATGCTTCCATGCCAGCAAAAACCTAAGATTAACAGGAATAGCGTTCGAGCGTCCATAGCGTTTTCGGCAAAAAGAGGCTACTGAAAATCCATAGCCCCATTGATTACATATTTAATATGACCAAAATACTACAATCTGCAAAACCTCGCTACAGAACTCCTATTCTCCCCCCAAAGTCCAGTTAGGCTTCACCTGCTGTTTTGGCTGTGAGAAGCAGGGACAGATACTACCTGTCTTTTTCAATTCCAGATACCCGATGGAGCATTGACACAATTACCTGCTTGTCACATAACGAAAGCCTTGCCAATTCCCCTTACAATTTGATAAATGAAAGAGATCTGCCTTGGCTCATTTTCAGGAAATACATCTGTTCGCCCCTCAAAGAGAGTGCCCCATAATAAAGATAGCCATCTGAATCTTCAATTTCAATATCCCGATTTCCACAGGCAATATTGCGAACATTTCTTACCCGAGAAATACCCTTTTGTTTCCATCCATGACAGGCATTAGTTCTACTTTGTCAAGTTAGTCGGAAAGGGTCGCAATCACTTGAGTACATAGGGCGGGCGTATGTTCGATCTCCCATGCCGACAATGAATATTGGTCAGGCGATTGGGATTCGCCTGACCAATGCCTGTCGGAAAAGTACTGTTAGATAAAACATCCCTATCAACTACCTGCATTCCTCCCCCTCAAAGTCCAGCAACCACTTCTTCCGTGGCAGTCCGCCGCCATACCCGGTGAGGCTCCCATCTTTCGCGATGACGCGATGACAGGGGATGATGATTGAAATGCGGTTTGCACCATTGGCAGCGGCGACGGCGCGGATGGCTTTGGGTTTGTTGAGGTGAAGGGCTTGCTCCTGATAAGATCGGGTAGTGCCGTAGGGGATTTCCTGCAGGATACGCCAAACGCTGTTTTGAAAATCGGTACCGGGTGTGTGGAGCGGTACGGTGAAGGTTTTTCGGATTCCCGCGAAATATTCGCCGATTTCTTGTTCCAACTGATCCAGGTGGGGATTCGGGCCGGGCAGGATGACGGCATTCAGTCGCTTGCAAATATCATGAAACTCCGTTTCGAGCATTTTTCGATTCGTAAACTCAAACAGGCAGACCCCTTGTGCAGTCGCGCAGCCAAACATCGGCCCGAGCGGTGTTGCAATTCGTGCAATGTGGATGACAGCCTTGCCATGAGCCTGCGTTGGGGAAGATTTGAAAATGTGTTTGTAGCTGCTGTTAAAGCCACTGAGCGACTCAAAACCCGTATCAAAGGCAGTCTCTGTTACCGATTTTCCGGATGAAATGTTGTGATAAGCCGTATTGATCCGCAACATGCGCTGGTAGGCCTGAAAGGTCATGTTATGATGCTTGTTGAACCAGCGACGGATGGTATTGGGTTCAATCCCGCGTTGTCGCAGGTCTTCATCTTTGATTTTCAGCAGGGGGTCATCGCTGAGTTCTTTCAGGATTGCCTGAATATAAGCCGGCGTTTCAGCTTCCAGGCTCATCGGCTTGCACACTTTGCAGGGCCGAAAGCCATTCAGGATTGCCTCGTGTGTATTCTCATAAAAGATAACATTCTCGATTTTGGGTTTTCGAGCGCGGCAAGTCGGCCTACAAAAGATACCCGTCGTTTTGACGGCAGTAATAAACAGCCCTTCATAGGTGGCATCTTTGTCAAGGATAATCTGGTATTTTTCTTCGAAAGACAGCACTTGTTTCATAGCGGAAAATTGGCACTTCTATTTCATGTGTGCTACCGAAAACTTAACAGGGATTTTTTTGCCAGAAAACAGGTTCCGTATGCCCCCTTTCTGAGAAATGGGTTTTAGCTTGATTTCTCTTCATTTTCAGGCACCTTTCTTCTCCAAAAACCGCTTAAACTTTTCTTCGACTTCATATCCTTCCTTGCGATATTTGACAATTCCACCGGCATCTTGCTTAAAAGACAGTTTCCGGGTCCATATTCCAAACAACCAAATGGGACAGTAACAGTCATAACGCAAGGTATGGCCTTGAAGCGCGACTTCAAACACCAGAAATGAACCGCCATACGCTGCTTTGTAATAGGTCGTAAAGCCTTCTCTCCGGGTCAGTTTGACACTGACGGATTGATCCAGCCAATAACCGGACACATATTCATGGGCTTTTTGAAATTCAGCTTTTTCAAAGCCTTTTTTGGTAAACCATCTGTCCAATTCGGCTGGACTTATCTCTACTTCAACTGTATTCATGCTGATGGTATGTTTAAGTGCTTTCTGAAATCAGTAGGTACCAAGTACGTCAAGGGGGTAGAGGTTGAAAGATTTGCCTGATTATCGAATCGACTCATAGCCGCCTTTGACGCCCTCCTTTGAAAAGACAATTTGCCACAGTTGATTTTTTCTAAATCGATATGCGGATCCTGCAGCATGCAGGAGATAATAGTCCCACATTCGTTTGAATTTTTCATCGTAGTCCTTTTTGAGTTCTGGCCAATGCTCCTGGAAATTATGGTACCAGGCCATCAGGGTTTTGTCATAATCCGCACCGAAATTATGCCAATCTTCAAACATAAAATAAGGCGCACTCGCATCGACGATTTGTTTGGCAGAAGGCAGTACCGAGTTAGGAAAAATATACTTTTCAATCCAGGGCTCTGTAGATTTGATAGCGACTTTTGAGCCAATGGTGTGCAAGAGGAATAGGCCCTCTTCTTTCAGTAGCGAAGCTGCTTTTTTCATATAAGTTGCATAGTTACGAGGGCCGACATGCTCAAACATTCCGATTGAAATGATCCGATCAAATGTCCCCGCTACCTCCCGATAATCTTGCAATCGAATCTCGACCGGGAGGCCTTTGCAGCGTTCCTGCCCCAGTTTCACTTGGTTTTCGGACAGCGTTACGCCTACCACTTCCACCTGATATTTCTCCGCAGCAAATTTGGCAAAACTGCCCCATCCACATCCGATATCCAGGATTTTCATCCCCGGTTTCAAACCCACTTTTTTACAAATCAAATCCAGTTTCGCTGTTTGTGCCTGATCCAGATTATCAGCATTTTTCCAATAGCCGCAAGAATATGCCATGTGTTTGTCCAGCATTTTTTCATACAGCTCGTTGCCGATATCATAATGCCATTGTATATCTGCCAGGGCTTTCTTTTTGCTTTGAAAATTGATCAATTTGGTTTTCAACACCTCCCAAAAGAGGCCTTTTCGACGGACTTTGGTATCGAGTTTCGCTTCCATGACCCTGTGAAAAAACACGTCCAGTTGTTCGCAATCCCACCAACCCTCCATATAGGATTCTCCCAAGCCCAAAGTGCCCTGTCCCAGCACCCTTTTATAGAACCCTTCATGATGAACCTGAATATCCCAGGGATTATTTCCGTTAAGCTGGATAGCAGCGAGGCTCAGAATCTCCTGGACGAATTGTTTGGAAGTTGTGTTTTTCATGACAGTCGGGATCAAGGTCAAACATCGCCGACTCTCAATCATCCTATTGAAGATCTTCAGAAAAACCGGCAATCAGATAATACAAAAAACACAGGTAATCTCCGCCATGATTTTTGTCACAAGCTCCTGACAATAAGTATTTTCGTCACATTTTTTCTACTTTCCCGACTTGTATGACTGCCCCCTTTTTCCGAAAGACCAGCAGGTACAGGCCGGGACTCACATGCGCGAGCGAAAGGCTTTCTTCCAGGTCTGTCGATTCCATCAGCACTTTCCCTTGCAAATCGTATAAGCTCACATTGTCATATAGATGGGGGGTTTCAGTAGAGAGAATCAGTTGATCTGTGACCGGATTGGGATAAACCTGGATCAATGGCTGAGCAGTAAGCGGATCTTCGATAGAAACCGGGCCATTTGGCAGCTCCTCAATGCTGAAATTGGCAAATAGCACTTCCTCATCGCGCAGGCTCCCGGCATCATTCAGGCTACGGTAAATCCCCCATTTCGGGCGGATGAAATCAGCCTGCGTCTTCCACATCCGGATATCATCGTCGCTATAACTCATCAAAGCAGTGCCGTCATCCACTCGCTTGAGGGTCAGTCTATATTCTCCGGATTCACCATATAAAACTGTCTCTATCGCCTCTACCCAAACGCCTTTGAAAGGGGCCAGGTCCACCTGAGTCAAGGTTACCTGACTCGTTGTCTCTGCATAGCGCAATTCCAGTCGATCAGGATTACTCTTGCGGGCCGTCAGGGTAATCTGGGGCATGCTGGATTCTGTTCCGCCTACTGCCTTGAGCTGGTGCAGGTGCGTGAAACTTGTCGAAGGCTGAAATTCGGCATCCAGTTTAAATTTCCAGCGATATTCCACCCATTCTCCTGATACCCCGAGCAGATTGTCAGGTGATTTGTCGTAGCTTTTGATTTCGTTTCGTTGTCGGTCAAGATTGATGCAGCGATCATTGTCCGGGCTACTATGCATAAAAAACCGAAATACATTTGCATTGAGGGTCGCGTCGAATACTTCGTCGATATGCCGCCCAAATGCCGCATGGTTACAGTCGGGAACTTCGATCGGATTATGCCCGGGAGCGAGTACGCCTGTGATGAGTTCATACGTATTGCCGGGACCGTCAGCGTCCAATAAGACCTGGGCACGGAGAGCAGGCAGAGAAAATGTCAGGAGCAACAGAAAGGTAAACGCGTGATGCATATGGGATAGATTCTGATTAGGTGAATGTTTTGCCAAACTCAATGGCTTGCTGCACAAAATCGGGCCATTTATCCGAATGACCAAATGGAATGGAAATCCAGCCTTTCAAGTTGGGCCAACCTACACTTCCTCGTCAGCTTAAGTTGATTTTTACACCAATTCCTTAATTCGGGTCGCCAATCGACTGAGTTCCGCATTCATCTCACTCACTTTATACCCTTTTTTAACCCCTTGTCCACTAAAATGTGGAAAAGCGAATAATTGGCAATTCCAATCCACAGGCGCATTTACGTTTTGCTCAGCAATAGGTAAGTGGGGATCTAGTACAAGAGAAAAAGCACTTTTACAAAGTTTCAAGGCTTCTGAACCATGAAACAAGACAGCACAGGGTCTGCTCTTTTGAAATAGAAACCGAAATGCCTCAAGTCCTGTTTCTCGCTGTGTTCTTTTATTGGGTTTAATCTCTTTCGGTTTCCTGGAGGGATATATCATCGCATTGGTAACCAATACGTTAACCGGGTCTAACGCTTGCAACAAATGATTCGCTCGCTTTGAACTTTTGGATTCTTTTTTCGCCCCATATTTCGCCCTATAGACTGTTTCAAATTGGTCTGGGTGCCTGGTAAGCGAATCCCAATAATCTTCAAAGTCCGGAAAATCTGCCGAGCCAAAAGGAGTAGCAGGATTTGTACCCATAATAAATACCCGAGCTTCCTCCCACTTGACATTGGGTTTGAACGGACGGAGATAAGGATTTGAAGAAGAGCAAGCTTGTTTCAGGTCTTCAATACTGTTCATATGAGGAGATAAATAAATGGTGGCTTGGGGGTCAATATAGAACCCTCAAAAATCCCGCCAGTGTGTTCTAGTAGGCTAGTAGGATCCGAATAAAGTTTCATCTCTCATCTAAAATCTTCCATCTTCTTCCCCATTAGGAACAATTCTCTAAATCTGCTAATTTGGATGCAGGCTCAGAAATCGCCGGATTCATCCGCTATCTGATCCCCATAACCCTCAATCCTGCTACTCCTTCGCACATGGACAAACAATTTATTCTCGCCCTCGACCAGGGAACCACCAGTTCCCGCGCCATCATATTCGACAAAGCGACCAACATTGTCGGCGTTGCCCAGAAAGAATTCACACAGATTTTTCCCAAGCCGGGATGGGTAGAACACGATCCCGAGGAGATTCTCAATAGCCAGATTTCGGTCGCCCGTGCGGTATTGTCCATTAACGGCATTCGTCCCGAGCAAATCGCTGCGATCGGCATCACCAACCAGCGGGAGACGACGCTGGTCTGGAATAAACATACCGGCAAAGCCGCCTATAACGCCATCGTATGGCAGGACAGACGTACTGCCAGCATCTGCGACGAGCTTAAAGAACAAGGGCTGGAACCCTATGTGCGCGAAAATACCGGTCTGGTGATCGATGCCTATTTTTCCGGCACCAAGATCAAATGGATCCTCGACTACCTCGCTATCAACAATCCCGATGTCAAACCCGATGATCTGATTTTTGGAACGGTAGATACCTGGCTTATCTGGCACCTGACAGGCGGCAAGGTTCACGCAACAGATTATTCCAATGCTTCCCGTACCCTGCTTTACAATATCGTGGACCTGGACTGGGATGAAAAAATGCTCAGTCGCCTGAACGTTCCTAAAAGTATGCTGCCGGAGGTGAGGCCTTGTTCCGGAGATTTTGGATCGACTGATCCGAATTGGTTCAATGGCGTAGAGATTCCCATCATGGGCGTAGCCGGAGATCAACAGGCCGCCATGTTTGGGCAAGCCTGTTTCGAACCAGGAATGACCAAAAACACCTATGGAACCGGCTGTTTCATGCTGATGAATACCGGCCATGATCCGGTATTTTCTCAATCCGGCCTGTTGACGACCCTGGCATGGAGCCCGGAAGGTAAAGTTGTATATGCCCTCGAAGGCAGTGTATTCATCGCCGGAGCGGCGATACAGTGGTTAAGAGATGGATTGAAAATACTGGACGAGGCCCCCGACTCCGAATATTTTGCAAAAAAACAACCCGATAATGAAGGGGTCTATGTCGTCCCTGCCTTCGCGGGACTGGGCGCGCCTTACTGGGACATGTATGCACGCGGCGCTATTTTTGGGCTCACACGCGGCACAACCAAAGGCCATATCGTTCGCGCTACGCTGGAATCCCTCGCCTACCAAACCCGGGATGTCCTGGATGCGATGGAAAAAGATTCCGGTCAAAAACTTACTACCCTTCGCGTAGATGGAGGCGCTTCTGCCAATCAGGTACTCATGCAATTCCAGGCAGATATTTTGAATACCACCGTGCAGCGGCCCGAGGTCATTGAGACTACGGCATTGGGAGCTGCATATTTGGCCGGGCTGGCAGTCGGGTTTTGGACCGCTGATGAAATCAGCCACAACTGGCGGGTGGACTCGACTTTCGAGCCGGATATGACAGAAGACAAGCGACAGGCCCTCTATAGCAAATGGCAGGAAGCCGTAAAGCGAAGTATGAAATGGGCAGATGAGTAAAATACCTCTACTTTTTACCCCTATTTATTACCACTAAGGCACTCAGATCACAAAGGGAGCACTAAGCAGAATTTCCAAAATCTCAGGTGTAGCCTGCTTAGTGTTTTCTCAGTGTCCTTAGTTTCTTAGTGGTGAAAACAGCACCCTCACCCTCGGCACGTAAAACAGATCGACATAAGCATAAATTCTATATTTTCGTACTCATTTACCACGCTCTCACACAATCCATTAGCCCTCATGAAACTCTACACTAAAATCCTCATCGGGATGATTGCCGGTGTCGTCGTCGGATTCATCCTGAATCAAACAGGATTATCCCACCTGACGACTTATACAGATCCGGTCGGCACCCTGTTTATCCGCCTTGTCAAAATGCTCGTCGTCCCCATGGTCCTCGTATCTCTGGTAGTCGGTTCTGCCAGTCTCGGCGACATCCGTAAAGTCGGAAAAATGGGTCTGAAAGCATTCGCTTTTTTTATGTTTACCACAGCGGTAGCTGCCACTATCGGCATCATGGTCGCCAATATCGGACAGCCCGGTACCGGCATGACAGAAGCTCAGCGCGATAAGCTGGTAGCACAGTACGAAGGACAAGTGGCTGATAAAACCGCTGCTGCCGGTGAGTTGGGCGAAAAAAGTGAGTTCGAAAAAATAACCGCCCTCTTTGTCAATATGGTCCCAACAAATCCCTTTCAGGCATTATCAGAAGGCGATATGCTGGCGGTCATTTTCTTTGCACTGTTCCTGGGTATAACGGCGACACTAATTCCCCCTGAGAAAGCAGATCCGCTCATTCGAGCCTTTGATGCCCTCAATGATATTATTATAAAAATGATCACACTGGCAATGGAACTGGCACCTTATGGCGTCTTTGCCCTGATGCTCAGTGTTGTCGCTACGCTGGGAATAGACATTTTGATCCTCCTGATCAAATACTCTATTTTTGTATTATTGGGTTTGATCCTGCACGTAGCCATCACACATTTTTCCTTCATCCGCTTTTATGTGGGACTCAATCCCTTCAAGTTTTTGGCCGCCATCAAGGAGGCTATTTTGTTGGGATTCAGCACCAGTTCGAGCAGTGCGACTTTGCCGATCAGTATGAATGTTGCTGAGGCCAATCTGGGTATTTCCAAACCGATTACGAGTTTTGTGTTGCCTTTGGGCGCGACGATCAATATGGATGGAACAGCTCTCTATCAGGCTGTCGCAGCCATCTTCATTGCGCAGGTATTTGGCATCGATCTGACGATTACCCAGCAACTGACTATTATTTTGACGGCCACGCTTGCCTCAGTTGGGGCTGCTGGCGTACCCGGTGCGGGAATGATTACCCTGGCCCTGGTCCTGACGACACTCGGCATTCCGGAAACGGGACTGGCACTGATCTTTGGGCTCGACCGACTGATCGACATGTGCCGCACCACTATCAATATCATTGGAGACCTTACCCTCACGGCTGTCATGGCAAAGTCTGAGGGCGAAACCGTCCAGATTTATCACGACCGGGATGTGATTCCGGGATAGGTTGAAACGTATTTTCAGACCGAAACACTCAACCTTTCTCAAACAAAACAGTCCACCGAATGGCATTCGATGGACTGTTTTGTTTGATCGTTTGGCTGTTCGGGGGTTGAATGTTGGAGGAAATCGAATTTCAAAGCTTCATTGCTCGCTACCATCAATAAACATATAATCTCAAGCCTACACCGTCTTAGACTCCGGCTCCGCTTGCGTTTTGATTTTATCCCATGCCCAGAAGAGGAAATACCCCCCGGCAGCGGTAATAAGTGTCAATACTATTGCCGAGGCCATCCGGCCATATATCCAGGATCCCACCGAAAACAGCGCCGCAAAAACGGTGATACAGCCAATAACTGTGCAGAGGATTTCGAGGGGAAGCTGACCGATTTCTTTTTCAATCGGATCGCCTTCTGCATTGGCTTTGTCGATCACGGCATCCCATCCATTTCCACCGGGCTTGATGAGGCGGTAAAAACGCCTCAGGGTAGCATCTGCTGTTTCGGGTGTAAAATAAGTTGCTACCACCCAGGCAAGGGTCGTTAGAATAGCGCCCGCGACCGTTTTTTCCCAACTTTCCAGCGGCAAGAATCCCATATCGTCATGCAGGAAGGTCAGGTAACCCGCAATGATCAGCGAAGAGATCATCGCAATGATTTCCGTATAGGCATTGATTCGCCACCAAAACCAGCGCAGGATATAAATCAGCCCCGTACCTGCCCCCAACAAAAGCAGCAGGTCAAATGCCTGCCCGGCACTGGTGAGTAATAAGCCCAATCCCAGCCCTATCACGGTTGTCAGAACGGTAAACATTCTACCCGCCCATACCAGTTGGCTTTCTGAGGCATCCGGGCGAATAAACCGTTGATAGAAATCATTGACCAAATAGGAAGCTCCCAGATTCAATTGTGTGGACATCGTGGACATAAAGGCGGCGATAAGGGAGGCAGCTACCAATCCCAGCAAGCCTGCGGGTAATTTTGTTAACATGGCAGGATAGGCCACATCATGACCTAACTTATCGGCAGATAAGCCCGGGAAAGCAGCCTGTATATCAGATAATTCGGGGAATACAACCAAAGACGCGAGAGCAATCAAAATCCAGGGCCATGGTCGCAAGGCATAATGTGCCACGTTAAAAAAGAGGGTCGCCCCAATCGCATGCTTTTCATCCTTGGCAGAAAACATCCGCTGAGCAATATAGCCCCCTCCACCCGGCTCAGAGCCAGGATAATAGGAAGCCCACCACTGCACCGCAAGGGGCACCATTAAGACTGGTACCCAGATTTCCGGATTGGACATATCAGGCAGGAGGTTGAGTTTTCCAACGACATTTTCATGCACCAACAAATTCGACAAACCGCCTACTTCCGGCAGATTGATCAAATATATCGCAGCCCATATTGAGCCTGCCATCGCAAACCCAAACTGCACAAAATCCGTAACAATGACGGCCTTTAAGCCCCCCAGTGCACTGTATGCAAGCGTTACGGAGCCTGCGATCAACAGCGTAGCCCAGCCGGGTAAGCCCAGGATTACTTCACCAAACTTCACCGCTGCCAGGGATACTGCTCCCATCACAAGTGTATTAAAGACAAGCCCCAGATACAGGGCACGAAAACCCCGCAAGAAAGCTGCAGGTTTCCCGCTGTATCGCAATTCATAAAATTCGATATCGGTCATGACCCGGGATCGCCGCCACAATTTGGCATAGACAAACACAGTCAGCATCCCCGTAAGCAGAAAGGCCCACCAGGCCCAGTTCCCTGCTACTCCTTTTCCCCGAATCAAATCGGTTACCAGATTAGGCGTATCAGCAGAAAAAGTGGTGGCCACCATCGAGACTCCCAGCAGCCACCAGGGCATATTTCGGCCAGAAAGGAAAAAATCTGTTGTGCTCGCGCCCGCGGATTTGGAATACCAAAGTCCGATGGCGAGGGACACAGCAAAAAAGGCGATGATAATGCCCCAGTCTATGTTTGCAAGTTCCATATAGGTTAGCTTAGGGTAAATGTGCTTCGAATCTCCAAAATAGGTCTGCCCAGCGAGACTTCAAAAGGATAGCAGCATTAATATCCTTTTCTCCTGCAGGACTTATCCCTCTTTTCTCTGCTTATGAAAATATTATGTTTCCATTAAGGAAACATTAAGCCCATGCCTTCCGGGGCCAGAAAAGTGAATTTGTTTGTAACTTGACCTTCATGTCTACTCCTTCTAAGTATTTCAATCGCGACCTCAGTTGGTTGTCCTTTAATTACCGTGTACTCCAGGAAGCACGTAACGAAAGCCTCCCCCTCTACGAGCGAATCAAATTTTTGGCCATCTATTCCTCGAATCTGGATGAATTTTTCCGGGTACGCGTAGCCTCTATTAGGAGCCTGTTTGGATTAGAAAAAAAAGCACGAAAAAAACTCGGGGTACATGCAAAAAGTTTATTGCAGCAGATTCACGACACAGTAGGTCAACAACAAGAGGAATTTGGTCAGATTTTCCGGGAATACATTCAACCGGGGCTGGAATCGCATCAAATTATGCTCCTCAGGAAAGCCCCTACTGACAAAACTCAATTGGAATATATCCGTGATTATTTCCTGCATGAAGTCATGCCCTACGTACACCCTAATCTCCTGCGAAAAGGGAAAATAGCCCACTTCCTCCGCGATCAATCGCTTTACCTCGCCGTTCGATTATATATCAAGCAAAGTGAAGAAGCTCGGCTAGAAAATGCAACACGAAGCACCCGATACGCCATTGTACAAATTCCGACGCACTACGGCCCACGCTTTGTCCAACTCCCACAAGTAGGCGATACACATGAGGTGATGTTCCTCGACGACATTGTTCGGGCCCATCTTTCCGAAATTTTTCCCGGCTATGACGTGGATGATTCCTATTGCATCAAACTTTCACGCAATGCAGACTTACAAATTGAGGATGAGTTTAGCGGGGATTTGGTACAGAAAATAGCCAAAAGCCTTATTAACAGAAGGGTAGGTGCACCCGCTCGTTTTTTGTATGACAATAGCATGCCCAAAGGCATGCTCAAATATCTCCGGCAGTCTTTTTCCCTCAGTAAGGATGATCTGATGCCGGGGGGACGATACCATAATTTCAGCGACTTCTTTGGCTTTCCAAATCCACTTTCCCCTCAACTTGAAAATCCTTCCTTTTCCCAATTACCCCATCCGGAACTGGATGCTAACCCATCCCTCTTTACAAGCATTGCTGCCAAGGATCGCATTTTGCATTTCCCGTATATGACCTACGATTACGTGCTTCGCTTTCTCAATGAGGCGGCACTAGATCCGGACGTAGAAGCAATCAACACGACCCAGTACCGCGTAGCTTCCAATTCAGGGATTGTCAGTGCACTGATTCGTGCTGCTTTGAACGGAAAAAAAGTAACGGTTTTTGTCGAGATCAAAGCCCGTTTTGATGAAGCGGCCAACTTACGCTCAGCACAGGAGATGGAAGCAGCCGGCGTAAAGGTGATTTACAGCATGCCGGGCCTTAAAGTTCACGCAAAAGTAGCCCTCGTCAAGCGGCGGGAATCTGGAAAATTGCGCAGCTATACCTTCCTTAGTACGGGTAATTTCAATGAGAAAACTGCGCGCATCTATGCAGACCATGGCCTAATGACTGCGAATCAGGAGCTTACCACTGAGTTGGAAGAAGTATTTGCCTTCCTCATGGATCATACATACCAGCCTAAGCCTTTCCAGCGCCTCCTCGTTGCTCAATTCAATATGAAGCCTGCTTTTTTGGCGATGATCGACCGGGAAATCGAATTACAGCAAGCAGGAAAAGGCGGAAAAATCACCATTAAGCTCAATAACCTCGAAGAGCAGGTGATGATAGACAAACTATATGAAGCCAGTCAGGCTGGCGTACAGATAGATATGGTGATCCGCGGAATCTGTTGCCTGAAGCCGGGCGTACCGGGACTTTCTGAAAACATCCACATCACCCGAATTGTAGGACAACATCTGGAGCATGCCCGGGTTTTCATTTTTCACAATGAAGGAGCTGATGACCTGTATCTCGCATCCGCCGACTGGATGGATCGCAACCTCAACCGCAGGATAGAAGTTGGCTTCCCTATTCTTGATCCGGATAACAAGGCGGAGATCATGGAAATCATCCAGTTGCAACTCACCGACAATACCAAGGCAGTCTATCTGAATGAACACATGGAGAATGTGCCTGTTGTGCCAACTGAAGGCGCGGATTCGGTATGGGCCCAGGCAGATACATACGATCGCATACAGGCGGGGACTTTAGGAAAGCAATAGTAAAAATTGCGGCGGCTCCCTTATCTTTGCAGGTATGTCTTTGCGACCGCTCCAGATTATTGGTACCCAACGCTCCGGGTCCAACTTGCTGCGCCTGATGCTGAATCAGTCAGCAAAGATTGTTGCGCCACACCCGCCTCATATTTTACAGGTATTTAGCCCTTTGCTGGATCGGTACGGCGACTTGGATCAAACTGATCACTTCCAGGAACTGGTGCAGGATGTGTGCCAATTGATCTCGACCAATCCAGTACCCTGGCAGTGGGTTCCTCCTTCGCCCGAACACCTGATCCAAGCCTGTACACAGCCCAGTCTCCCTGAATTATTCAGGAGGATCTATGAATATCATGCTCAGCAAACAGGGGCCGATACCTGGTGCTGCAAAAGCATGGCGAATGTGCATCGAATCGAGTCTCTGGAGCAAACAGGGATTCAGGCCAGATACCTTCATCTGGTGCGGGATGGCCGGGATGTTGCCGCCTCTTTCCAGCGAGCGATGATCGGCGAAAAGCACCTCTATCATCTGGCTCAAAAATGGAAATTGGATCAGCAGGTTGCCCTCCAATGGAAATCGAAGCTTCCTGAGGATCGGTATTTGCAAATCCAATACGAGCGTTTACTGACCGAACCCGAGACGGTGTTGGCAGAGGTTTGTGCGTTTGCAGAATTGCCCTACGAACCTGTACGCATGCTTACCTATTATGAAACGAAAGCCTCCCAACTTGCTGCGCATTCGGGGTATATGTGGTCTAACCTCAATCAGCCCATTCTACGCAATAATATCGGGAAGTATCAGCAACAGTTAGGAGCAGAAGGGATTCTTCTGTTTGAATCTGTGGCGGGAGAAATGCTTGAACAATTGGGATACCCACCCGAATATCCTTCATCCGCAAGAAAGGTGAAGGTTTCACCAGAAACCCTTGCCGAATTTGATCGACTCAATGCCGATTGGAAACAACAAGCGCGCAAGCAGGCAGCCCCACATGATCTGGAAATCCGCGCAGCACGCGAAGCCCTCATTACCCAATTGTATCTGCGTCCTGTTCGATAAATCCACTCCCTCATTTCTTGCTTATGTATACCCGTTTTTTACTCCTGACGCTTCCCCTTGTATTGCTCATAGCCTGCCAGCCCTCTCCATTGGAAGAAGCAGTCGCAGCAGGAGATACATTTGACTATTGGATTAAGAATGGACAAGTAATCGATGGCAGCGGAAGTCCCGGATTTGTTGCAGATGTGCTGGTCCGGGCTGATACGATTGCTTATATCGGAGAAATTCCGGCAGGAAGTATTCAGGCGAAAGATACGATTGACGCGAGTGGGAAAATCATCAGTCCGGGATTCATCGATCCGCATGCCCACGGTGATCCTTTTGCCACGCCTGGTTTCCATAACTTCCTGGCGATGGGCGCAACAACGATAACGTTGGGTCAAGATGGATCCAGCCCCGTTACGAGCGATATAGGTCGATGGATGGATTCATTGGATCAGCAGGGGATCGGCCCCAATATTGCGATGTTTGTCGGGCATGGAACCTTGCGAAAGCTGAGTAAAACCGGGTATAGTGAATCTCCTACGTCTCAGCAAATTGAAGATATGCAGTCCATGCTCACGGATCAGCTCGAGGCAGGATGTTTTGGAATTTCGACAGGGCTGGAATACACGCCCGGTATCTATGCGAGTCAGGCAGAACTAACAGCTCTGGCACAGGTAACGGGTCAGCGCGGTGCGGTAATGATGAGCCATATGCGCAATGAAGATGATGATCAATTGCGGAAAAGTATAGGCGAATTGCTCGCACTGGGGGCACAGTGCCGGGTTCATATTTCGCATATCAAATCTGTCTATGGAAAGGGATCCGAACGCGCAGCAGAAATCCTCACCTGGCTTGATAGTGCCCGACAATCCGGTACGACCGTAACTGCGGATTTATATCCCTATTCTGCCAGCTATACCGGGATTGGAATCGTATTTCCGACCTGGGCCAAAGCACCCAATGACTATAGTCAGGTCCTGCGAGATCGTCGGGAAGAACTCGCGACCTATCTCCGGAATCGGATTACGCTGCGCAATGGACCCGAGGCGACCTTGATCGGCACAGGTGCTTTTCGGGGCAAAACCCTGGCAGAAGCAGCCGCCATTCTGGACAAACCCTTTGAAGAAGTCCTGATGGATGAAATAGGTCCAAGAGGTGCATCGGGCGCTTATTTTGTCATGAATGATGCCTTGCAACAAAGAATCGCTCAGGATTCAATGGTCATGATATGTTCCGATGGGAGCCCTACCGGATTTCACCCCCGCGGACACGGCACCTTCGCCAAAATCATTCAGGAATATATACAGGAAAAACAGCTCTTCTCACTCGAAGAAGGCATTCGTAAAATGACTGCTTTTCCTGCTTCTGTTATCGGCATCCACAAACGGGGGCAAGTCCGGTCGGGATATTATGCAGACTTGTTGATCTTTGATCCGGAACAGATCGAAGCCACTGCTACCTATCCCGAGCCGCATCAACTGGCCCTGGGATTTGAATGGGTCATGGTCAATGGACAGATCGTGAAAGCAGCAGATCAATTTTTGACGGAGCGATATGGCGAGGTGTTGCGGGCCCGATAAACCTCTACCCTTTCTACCACTTCGTTAGTTTCATAACCGCCCGTTTTTCTTCGGAACTGACTGTAAGCAAATAGGTGCCACTCGGCTCGGAGCCCAGCGAGATGTGCAGGCCTTCACTTTCGGGCAAATAGGTATCATAGACTATTTTCCCATACAGGTCATGCACCTGAATAGTTACCGCTGTATATCGCGTCCCTAATTCCAGGTAGAAGAGATCACTGGAAGGATTGGGATATACCCGGACCGGATACCCGAATGTATTGGCATCAATCCCCACACCAGCGGCAACCGTATGACAGGAAGAAGTGTCGACACATCCATTTTGCGTAATCTGAACCGCGTAGCTGCCTGCAGCTGTCGGATTAAATTGCTGATTGAATTCAGGAAAGATAAAGGCATAGTTATCATTGCAATCGAGCCATTCATAGTCAAGTCCTGCTGCATTTGCACTCAGGCTTTGTCCGGTTTGCGTAACGCTGGTATCTATCGTGGTTACGCCCAGGTTGATGGTAATGTACTCAAAACAGTCCTCGCTATTCGGGATGGTATCCAAATAGGTACCCGACACCGCCCAGGTAAAATTCCCGCTGGGACTGAGGTAGGGGCCACAAGTGCTGGTATCGATTACACTATTGGTCGAATTTCCAATTTCTACCCCGATGATCATCAGGCTATCACAGCCGGCAGCATTCGTGAGGGTATCCCGATAAGTCCCCGAAGCCGTCCAGACATAATTCCCGCTGGGACTAACCGCTGAATCACATTCCGTAACAAAAATGGTTTCGGAAGTGGTCCCACTTATCGTCAGGTTGATGGTAATGATGCTATCACATCCGTTGCTATTGGGAATGATGTCCTGGTAGGTTCCGGAAACGAGAAAAACCTGGGTGCCACTCGGCGCAGTATAGCTCTCACAACCCACCGGAGAAATGGTAGCGGTCGTATTGGGGTTGACGGTTAGGTTAATCGTCAGGATACTATCACAACCTGCCACAGTCTGGAGGGTATCCGTGTAAGTATTGGAAGTCGTCCAGGTATAATTTCCGCTGGGAGAGAGATAAGTCCCGCAAGCGACAGGAGAAATCGTATCCGAAACAGGCGGCTCAATGATTAGGTTCACCGTCATAATACTATCACAACCTGCGGCATTCACAATGGTATCCATATAAGTGCCGGAAGTATTCCACACATAATTCCCACTCGGGCTAAGATAATCGTCGCAAGAAGAGACATTGAGGGTTCCGGTTGTAGGGGTTCCTGCTCCCAACGTAGCGCCTGCTACCCAATTCGAAATGCTCCCACTCAGTAAAAAATTAGTCAGGGTCCCACTATTGCCTGCTCCCGACACATCCGGCACAGTCGTCAGGCCCGTATTCATTCCCCCTGCCATTCCCTGGTTGAATTTATAATAAGCCAACAGACCGGGTTGAGCAGCACACAGTTCATTATTCATCCCATTTTGTATCTCTGTCTGGGTTTTGGCATAATTCCACAGCCGGACTTCATCTATCGTGCCGTTGAATTGGCGCTGATCATCGACCCGGCGGCCTATGCGAAGATTACCGGGACTTGTATTGACCGGCGTTGTGATATTCCCGGCAACATCCAGTACCCCATCTACATACAGACTGAAGGGATTGATGGCTGTGGGATCGTACACCCCGGCAACATGATGCCAAAGGCCGTCATTCACCGGAATCGTTCCACTTAATCCGCTGCCACTGACTTCCAGCCGGATTGCATTGGCCCACAGTACATTAAAGGTAAATCGAGACCCTG
>CAYGTH010000094.1:0-18475 GCA_964352745.1 uncultured Bacteroidia bacterium | reverse complement strand
AATTATTCGAAAAATCTGACAATTCCGGTGCATTGATAATAATTCCCTTATCGGGATGTGTTTTAAGGTTAAAATAGATCCCTCATGAGGCAAAGTTGCTATTTTTTATTTCCGGGGGGACTCTATGCGTAAACGCACGTTTGTGAAAAAAACAGATAATTTCGAACACTCGAAATATGATAAGTGTGATTTTTTCGTTTTCTATTTGGCCAAATCCTCAGGGCATTGAAGATGCGGACATTGCAGAGGCCTTCATTATCGCAGATTTTACATAAAAAATCTCCGTATCAGGGATTTACCCAATAAAACATCTTTTTTTTTGCATTTTTGTTTGTCCTGTCGGCTTTTGCCTCTAATATAACCCACATCAAACCCTAATTTCGGCGCTATGAGGAATGTTTCCCACCACATTTTCCTGTGTTTGTTATTCATCATTGGTACCTTGATTCCGGCTTCAGCTACTCACTTTATGGGAGTAGACATGACCTACGAGTGTATAGGAACCTGTACCTACCGGATTTATCACAAGTCCTATTATGACTGCGAAGGTGGCGCTACTACCCCTTTACCTGGCCCTCCCTTTGCTCCGAGTAATTTTAATATTTTAGGTGAATCCAGTACTGGAGGGTGTATAGATCCTGTTCCGATTGGAGCCTGGCAGTTTGTTTCCTATAATGAGGTAACACCTGTGTGCCCTGGTTTTGCGACCTTTTGTACCGATCCAACTTCCCCCGTAAATGGGGTACTGGAAGCGGTCTTTTTTCGCGATTATAATTTTTGTGCAGTTACCTGCGATACCTTCCGCATGACCTGGAGTGCTTGTTGTCGAAATTACGCAATCACCTCGGGTGCAGGTACCCCCGGTACCGCAATCTATAGTGGAGAAACAATTATTGACCTTAATATTGGGTGTAACAGCTCTCCGACCTTTTTCGAGCCTCCTGTTCCTTATATCTGTGCGGGGCAACCGTTTACCTTTAACCAGGGGGCATTTGACGCGGATTTTGATTCTCTTTCTTATGAGCTGGGAAACTGCTTTGATGCGGCAAATGTTCCTGTGCTATATAGCCCGCTGGGCGGATACACCCCGAATCAACCCCTGGGAGCTTCCTGGGATGTAAATATTAATGGCTTTACAGGAGATGTGACGATTAATCCCCAACCGGGTAGTGCCGTGGTAGGGGTGATTTGTATTGTGGTAAAAGAATGGCGGAATGGCGTGCAAATCGGCCAGGTGGTTCGGGATATGCAGATCACGGTTATTCCCGGTTGTACTTCAACTAATCCCGAAACGCAGGGGGTACAGAACGTGAGTATATCCGGCATACCGGCGGACGCCTTGTCCTTTAATGAAGTCAGAACTTGTGCAGGGGTGGAAATCTGTTTTGATATTCCGGTCATTAGTCAGGATCCCACGCTCAATTATACCATTAGCTGGAATCAGAATTTGGTACCCTTTGGGGCAACTTTTGTAGATCCGGTTACCGGTACGCCCAATTCCTTTACTTCAGCTCAACCGACTGGTAGGTTTTGCTGGACGCCGCCGCCGGGTCTGGACGGGGCCTATTTCTTTGCGGTATCTGTGCGAGATGATGCCTGTCCCATCCCTGGATTTAATCAGTACACAGTCATCGTGTATGTAGAAAATACCCTTAGGTTAAGTGACGCGATAGGAACTCCTGTGGGCTGTAATGAGGTAGAACTCACGGCCCTGCCTATTTCCACGATACCCAGTCAGTATTCGAATATTTTTAATTATCAATGGTCAGGAAGCGGAAACCTGCAACTTCCTTATAATACCAACTTGAACGATTCTTCGCTTTCACATTTATATCCGGAACCGAGTAATTATTATTTTGATTTTATCCTTTCAGACACTTTTGGATGTACGACGGACTTTAGAGGCATTGTCAATCTCGGTACCGGGGTTACGGCCAATGCAGGCCCAGATGTAACGCTTTGCACAGACCTGAATTTCCTGATGGGAACGCCTACTTTACCGGGACAAACCTATTTATGGACACCCGCTACGGGTTTAAGTGATCCTACGATTGCTCAACCTGTATTTAATATGTCAAACTTGACTGCCGGTCAGGATACGATTAACTATGTATTGGAGGCAACGGATGGAATCTGTACTACTTATGATTACTCGACGGTCATTGTGAATCCAAATTTGACAGTTGATATTTCTCCTGCGACTCCGAGTATATGCCCGGGCGACAGCATTACCTTGACTGCGAGTGGGGGAAGTACCTATTTATGGAGCAATGGAGTAACCAGTTCTACTATCAGGGTCGCTCCTACCAATGCTACTACTTATTCTGTTGTAGCATTTACGAATGGGTGTTCCAGTTTACCTGATTTTGTTACCGTAAATGTAACACCGGGCCCAACGGGGCAGATCGCTGGTGATTTCAAAATCTGCCCAAGTGGTGCAACGACCCTTACTGCAAGCGGAGGTACTACCTACTTGTGGAGTACCGGGGGCTTTACACAACCGAGTGTAACCCTTGCGGGGATTAGTACAGATTCTACTGTTTGGATGATTCCTTATGGGCCTACGGGTTGTGCGGGAGATACTGTATTCACGACAATCGAGACGTATGAAGCTCCGGTAGCAGATTTTACCGTACCGGCAGTCTGCCAAAGCCTCGAATCGTCCTTTACTAATCTCTCTACCATTACAGAGGGGGCTATCGTATCCTGGGAATGGGATTTTGGAGATCCTGCAAGTGGAGCCCTGAATACTTCCAATGTTGCTTCTCCTGCGCATACCTTCTCTCAAGCGGGTGTGTATCTGGTACGTCTGGTGGTTACTTCGGATAATGGATGTGAACATTCTTCCATAAAAGCAGTAACGGTTGATCCGGTTCCGGATGCAGACTTTACCTTTTCTAATGTATGTGAAGGGCTTCCCAATGTATTTGTAGATGCGAGTACCATCGGTGCAGGGGGAACAATTGTTGATTATACTTGGGACTTTGGTGATGGAACCGCTCCGGGAGGAGGAACTAATGTGAGCCATTCTTACAGCTCCTACGGTTTCTTTAATGTAACCCTGACGACCACTTCTGACAATGGGTGTGCTGACAGTTACACACAGACGGTATTTGTCAACCCCAATCCAATAGCTGAATTTGAGGTGGTCAGTGCTTGTCAGGATAGTGTGGTATTTGCATCGACTGCCTCGACAGTCGCAGGCTCTCTTGATCACATCAGTACCCACTTGTGGAACTTTGGCGATCCAGGAAGTGGTGCAGCTAATACTTCGACCAATCGCAATCCGGTTCATGTATATGCGAGTCCTGGTGTCTATTCCCTGACGCTTACTGTTTCTACACAGAATGGATGTACGGATGTTGTCCAGCGGGAAGTAACGGTGTACCCATCTCCTACTGCTGATTTTACCTATGATTTCACCTGTGTAAATGAACGGACTCAGTTTGTTGATCTTTCTACAGGGGGGGCTAACAATCCTGTTATAAAAAGAACCTGGGATATGGCTGGGCAATCCTTGATTAACTCAACAAACCCTCAGTTTGATTTTTCCATGCCAGGAACTTTTCAAATCACGCTTGCGATTCTTACTCAGCAAGGATGTGTCGATACTATTTCCAAAAACATAATAATCAATCCAACTCCGGACATTACGTTTACATCAACCCGTGTTTGCGAAGGAGATACTACGGAATTCTCCAATTTTTCTACGATTGTATCCGGGAGTATTGTAAGTGCTTCCTGGGACTTCGATGATGGAGTAGGTACCTCTTCGATTACGGATCCTGAATACCCTTATGTTAATGCAGGTACTTATCAGCCCGTACTCACCCTGGTCTCAGATTCCGGTTGTATATCCATACAGGGGAGGAATGCGTTTGTAGACCCGATTCCGGCAGTTCCGGATATTCAGGATGATACCGTATGTTTCAGTAACCCTGCGTTTTTACTGGCGTCTGCACCTGCAAATCATACCGTACGTTGGTATGAGGACCTGGATGCAGAACGTATATTCTACGAAGGGTATTCTTATGTAACGACTCCGCTCCCATTTGATATGACATACTATGTAGAGACACGATCTGACCGGGGATGTATCAGTGATCGGGTACCGATTACCGGATTTGTTTACTCAGATGAGTCGTTTGCCATCGTAGCTAGTCATCAGGTGATTGAGTTACCAGTAGCAGTTGTTAACTTTAGTACTGCTGCTACCCTGCCGATTTCCACTTTTACGTGGGACTTTGGTGATGGCAATACTTCTACGGATCCTTCACCAGCGCATGAGTACCTCTTCCCCGGGATTTATGAAGTTACCCTCCAGGGTTCTGACGATAATGGCTGTGAGGTATTTTCTACGGCAATTGTAGAAGTCAAAAAAATCACCGGTGTACATGTGCCGAGTGCCTTCTCTCCTAATGGAGACGGCGTAAACGATGAATTCCAGGTAGGTCACTATAATGTGAGCCAGTTTAATTTCCAGGTATTCAATCGTTGGGGACAAAAAGTATTTGAATCTGATGATCCTGCATTCCAGTGGGATGGAAAAGATGAGAATGGTGTTTCCGTGATGGAGGGCGTGTATGTGTATGTCCTTCGTGCCCTTGACTTTGACGGAGATCAAATTGAAGAAAGTAAAACGATTACGGTTCTCCGGTAACCATAGTCTTTCAGATAAAAAAAGCGGCTTCCTAATTTGGAAGCCGCTTTTTTTATGTTGTTCCGGATATCCCGGATTGTCAATTAGGGTGTATGCAGAAGAAGATCGTTTGTCCCTTGTTAGGGAATGATTGGCTCCTTGTTGCTACTCTTCCTTGCGCTTGAGTCGGGGAATAAGCATCCATCTAAGGTGTGCCGATTGGGTGCCAAAGCTTTCCCAGCGATATCCTATCGACTCCAGACAAGCCATTGCAGCGGTAGGCATGTAAAATGCTGCTTCACTTTGTAAGATATATCGAACAGTGTCTTCCATAGTAGGATTATGTCCAAAAATCATAACCGTCTCAGCAGAATTGGGAAGTTGTTTGATGGTATTCAATAAAGATTGAGTTCCTTCAAAATATACAGATTTCTCTATCTGAATCTTTTCTTTGGAATATCCCAACTGGCGCGCAACGAGCCGGGCCGTACTCAGCGCACGATTAGCAGGCGAACTGAGAATTAAATCAGGTGAGAACTTCTGATCGCCCAGAAGCTCTCCGAGAAAGTTAGCATTACTAATACCTCTTTCTTTGAGCGGTCTGTCAATATCTGCTACACCAGTGGGCCAATCTGACTTAGCGTGTCGGCACAATACCAGGGTTTTCATAAGAAACTGTATTAGAAATAAATAAGCAGAAAACAAAAAAGCTTGCTCCTAAATAAAAAAATAAGAGTTGAGGATACAAAACCAGATGCTGCTAATCATCGAATAGGTATAGTTTCTGATTAGTATTAATCAAGATATTGTGAAAAATCGGATTTGCCTAACAAGTCTTCAACAGGTGAATTCAATACAATCAGGGCGTTATATATGCCTACTGTCGTATAAAGCAAAAACGCCTCTTTTCTTTAAGAGGCGTTTTTACGATGGGATATTGGTAATTGTCTGAAAAGAATTTACACTTAGCGAAGGATGACAGCCTTCAAGGTTTTCGTGAGCGATTGCGTCTCTCCATTGATTTCTACATTTACCATATAAATACCGGGTAATAATGCCGCGGTAGGAAGTTCAATTTCATGGCGACCGGCTTTAAAAGCGGGCTCATGTGTTACCTGATATACCCGTCCGTCAGCGCCATACATGGTAATCGCTACTTCTGCTGTTTCTGAGAGGTCCAGCGCCAGGGTAGAGACATCTTGCGTGGGATTAGGGAACAAGGTTACAGCAAAAGCACCTTCAGGACCATCTTCTTCACCGGGAAGTCCGGTACGGCTAAACTTGAGGGAAGAAGTTGCCCAGATACCACGACCATGTGTAGCGACATATACGGTATTATCACGATCCAAACGGAAGTCTTGTGTGTCCTGATTCAGGATCGTTGCTACATACTTACGAACGTAAATGTCATAGACTGCTACAGGACCTACCTCGGTTCCAAATTCTGGTCTGAAGTCAGCAAATCCGGGAGAGATATTGCGAGCGGAATAGAGATTGGATTCTGTACCGATCATCAAAATACTCGAATTGGTAGCCGGATCAATGACCCACTGAGAACAATAAACCGGTTCTTTTTTGATGGTCGTCGAAATAGGGGTGAAGAAAGGGGCTGTCAATGCAGTAGAGGTAAAATAGACCATCGGATTCGCAGATTCGATATCGCCATATCCTCCATAAGTAACTGCCACCCGCTGCTCGTCCTGTGGGTCAACCGCGATAGAAGTTACCCAACGGCCATCAGTAGGAAGATTGGTACTGGAGATACTGATTTTTACCACATCAGTTTCTGCATTATAGTTTTCGAGATCGGTTGGATTTGTGATCCGCCAAACATTCCCCATGCTACTGCCTACATATACGGTGTGGGTTTCTGTACCCGAAACAGCAAGTGCGGTAATAAACTCGGTACCTGAAGTCAGGCTATTGGTAATCCGATTCCAATTTGGAGTGGCTTCCCCCTGCAAGCCAGAGCGGAATGGCCCTTGAACGAGCCATACAAACTGACGGGAACAGAAGAATATATATCCGGGAATGGCCTGAATGAGATCAGCATTCGCATTGGGGTCGTCGATAATCGAGCTTGGAATTACTTCGTCCAAAAGAAATTGGGTAACAGGAGGCCCACCGCTGTCTTCCAGACGCCCACCTTCCGTATCAGCTTCCATTCTGTCAACAAAGATATCTACACTGTCATTCGCACCTGCATCTAAGCCTTGTACCTGAGGAGAAACCGGGAAGCCGTAAAAAATTTCAAATGCGGAACCATTCGAAATGGAACGCTTCAATCCGGCATCTACGCCTTCGTAAATCAAACCGCTTGGATACAGGTAAGAAAACGCTATCTGGCCGCCATTGACATTGTCTATATCACCAAAACCCTGGTTGAAAACCTCTTCTACATCAATATTTCCATTATAAATCAGTCCATTGATCGGTGTACCTGCGAGTGCAGCACTTTGCCCAACCAGCGGAACCGCACCCACTGTATAGGTCAGGGTAGTTTCATATCCTTTCGTTTTTTGACTAAAGGTAGCTCCATGATCCATTGATCGCATGATTTGCTTATCCGTTCCGATCATCAGAATACTGGGATCCGAAGGCGAAAAAGCAACGCTTTGGATACGGGTTGGTAGGTAATTTGGGCTGGTTGGATTGAAATGGGAGGCTGTCTGCGTCCATCCACGTCCCTGGACAAAAGTAAACCACGCATTACCCGCTACAATCACTTCATCCGGGTTATCTGGAAATACTTCCAGTACAAACGCATCTTGTCCGGTACTGCCTAAGGGTGCAAAGCCAGAACTTCCACTGGGGGAATACCGCTTCCAGGAACCTCCATTGTCGTCAGAACGCCATATTCCACTTAATTCTCCGTTGCCTCTTGTTCCTGCTGCATACACAATATTAGGATCAGAAGGTGCAACTGCAATCGCGATACGCTGGAAGCTGAACTTCCCGTTTTCAAAGAAGGTAGAAGCCGTAACAGCTGAGAAGTTAGATCCTTTATCTGTTGAGATATACAGAGAATCGTCAAATGCACTTGCCGTATTGGTTCCTGCTGCAAATACGACATCTCCACTTCCTGCTTCTACATCATAGATCACGGCAGTAGAAAAGGCATCTGATCCCCCTGCTTTCTGCACAGAGCTGAGTTGGTTGTCAGAATAATATAATCCTTCGCGGGTAGCGATAAACACGCGACCTCCCTTGATATAGACTTTCTGAATACCGACAAATGGTCCTTGATACCCCAGCGTATTAAAGGGTGTTTTGGTAGTTGCATTGTCATTAGACCAGCTCGCTCCATTATCAGTTGAGACATATACACCTCCACCTGGTGAGCGAGTATATCCCGTTACTCCTTCTGGAGAAGTACTGATATCAAAGTTTGGAAACCCTTGCGCTTCATAAAAGGATTCTCCCCCAAATTCCGTAGCGCCCGTAGCAACATAAATCGTATTCCCATCTATAGCGATAGAGGTAACATTGGGATTGCCGTCGAACGCTTCAATTCTGGACCAGGAAACGCCCAGGTTATCGGAGCGCCACAATCCTCCGCCCTCGGAACCTGCAATCAAGTCCCCGCCTGCATCGAATGCAATCGCGCGAGTGGTGCTTCCCATATTATCGGGCCCCAAAGCTCGCCAGGAAAACTGAGCCATCAGGGAATGCCCTGCCAGGCTGATTACGACAAATAATATAGTTGCGTAAAATATTCTTTTCATACGAACCGCTTTTAGATGGTTAGCCGGTAAAATAACTATTTTCAACCTAACAAAACAAAATTGGGAGGAGTATTCCCCTCAGTGAAATGCAATATACATGAGGCTGGTGAACAGGTGAATGTTCAAATCGCTAAATGGATTACACAAAAAAGGGAGTAATGCCCTGTTGATCTGGAGAATTAAGGGCTTATAAGTGCCGCTCAGAGTGATAGCTTGATCGGACCAACGGCCCACTTTCCACATAATCAAATCCCATTTCCAGTCCTTTTTTTCGATAGTGATCAAAAAGATCCGGGTGGACAAATTCGTGGACGGGGAGGTGCATCTTGGTGGGCTGAAGGTATTGCCCAATGGTCAGAACGTCGCAGCCATGATCATGCAGGTCTTGCATCAGTTCATACACTTCTGCTACGGTTTCTCCGAGACCTACCATAAAACCAGACTTGGTACGGATTCCTTCCGCTTTGGTACGTCGGATTTGTTCCAGGCTTCTGTCGTATTTGGCTTGTGGCCGGACCCGACGATAGAGGCGTTTGATGGTCTCCATATTGTGCGAGATCACGTCAGGTTTTTCCTCGATGATCATTTGGAGATTTTCCCACCTGGCTTTTACATCGGGAATAAGGGTTTCCATGGTTACTTCCGGCGCGCGCTTACGCACTTCCCGGACAGTAGCAGCCCATATGCCCATTCCATTATCTTTTTGTTCATCTCGATTTACGGAAGTGATCACTGCATGCTTCACCCCCATCAGTTGAATGGCTTCTGCAACACGATAAGGTTCTTCCACATCCAACTCTGTCGGGCGTCCGGTAGCGACTGCACAAAAAGAGCAGGACCGCGTACAGGTATTTCCCAAAATCATAAATGTCGCAGTTCCCTCTCCCCAGCATTCTCCCATATTCGGACAACGCGCACTTTCACACACGGTATGCAGGCGATGATTATCAATGAGGTTGCGCACATTGGTATAGCTTTCACCATACGGAAGGCGAACACGCAGCCAGTTGGGACGAGGCCCGTCACCCGGCATATTTTTACTTGTCAAATTCGCTTCTACTACTACTGCCATCTATTCTCGCTTTGGAGCCCAAAAGTAGGGCTAAGTCCCCGGATTGCAAAATATAACGGAGGAAACCGATACTATGTTTCGCCGGACTTACCAGCGATTGCCAAATACGATGCCGAGCGACCCTGCTATAAAGACTTGCTTATTTTGGCTTACCACCATAATGGGGATTTCACCGGGAAAAATATCGGCATTTACTGCCAGTTGAATTGCACTGATATAGTTGTTGCTTCTGGAAAAATCAATCCAGGCACTGCCTTTCAGGCTCAAGCCAATTTTAAAATCTGTGTCGAGGGGTTCAGATAAGAAGTTTGCTTTCCCAATGATGTCGCTGTAAACATGCTCTTCGGGATTGAACTGCTCTATAGACCGTCGGCCGTAGAAGGAGTTGCCCGGCAGGGATTCAAATATCTCTACGAGATAAGGGCTTACAATTCCGATAGCGGGTCCTGCCTGTATGCCTAACCTTACATTCAATTGATTATTGGCATGGAGGGGAAAGAAATTGCGCTGAATCCCGACACTGGGGGTGGCCACATAAAAATGATTGGCTTTCCCAAATACGTATTTTTTCCCTTGCTCCCCGTATGCCGACTCAATCTGTACCTCTCGTGGATCCCGGACGGAATTAATCTCCAGCCCAATGAGGAAGAGTTTATTGGGATCATTTCCGCGGAGATGATTGATATTAAATCCAACCCCTCCCGTTGTGAGATGGAGGCCAATAGCCATCCCCCTTACCCCTTGAGGTTCGATTTCTTCCTGAGCACGAAGGCTCCATATTGACATGATTGCAAGGCCCAATACCAATACCCATTTTTTCATAGCCAGTAATTTGAGATTCTTGTTATACAAGATACAAAAGATTGACGGGATGAACCAACTGGCATTTATTTTTTCCCTGAAAAACCAGATTAGTTTTCTTACGGTTTGTACGTGCTAATCAACTCAATATCAAAGGTCAAGGTAGAATTGGGTGGGATCGTGCTGCTGCCTTGTGCTCCGTACCCGACATCCGGGGGGACAATCAGTTTGATCTTAGAACCGGTCTTTACTTTCGTGAGGCCGATTTGCCATCCCTGAATCAATTGTTGCAAGGCGAAATCAGCAGGCGTTCCCCTGTCAAAAGAACTATCAAACACGGTTCCGTCCTTGAGCATTCCATGATAATTGATAAAGACATTATTGGCTAATGCAGGAATAGCACCTGAGCCCTCTTCGATCACATATAGCTGAACCCCTTTCTCCAGTAATTGAACCGAAGCAGAATCTTGTATCACATAGGGAGGTTGAATGCCCGGCTTGGAAGGAGTTGCAGAGGAAGGTGTATTTTCTGTTTGTGAAGCTGCGCTTCCTGATGATTGGTCTCCTGCTTCATTACAGGCAGCCAGGGCCATAAGCGCAAAGCATAGGCAGATCAAATAAGTTTTCATAGAAATAAGTGCTTATTAAGAATTAAGATATCTTTCTGCTTACTTATTCGGCAAGTAATTTATCCTTATACTGTTCAAGTAAATCCAGGAATTTTTGTTCGGTTTCTTCTAAAGAAGTGGTGCTTTTTCCACCAGCAGCATAGAAATGACCACCACCGCCAAAGTTCTGTGCAAATTCATTCGCGGCAAAGTCGTCCCGGCTCCGAAAGCTAAGTTTAACGATATTGTCCTGAGTGGTAATCAGGGTTGCCAGTCGAATTCCCTTAATTCCCAGGGCATAGTTGACGAGACCTTCCGTTTCCCCCGCTTTGACATTAAACTCCTTAAAAGCAGGTTTTTCTACTTTGATATAAGCAGTTCTCAGTTCGGGAAGGACAAACAGGCAATTGGTAAAACAATGGCCTAAAAACCGCAGGCGACTTTCGCTGGCATTGCTGTACAGGGCATCGTGAATTTTATGGGTTTCAACGCCTGTTTCCAGGAGATGAGCAATCATCCTGTGTACAGCGGGACTCGTACTGGAAAACCGAAAAGAACCGGTATCCGTCATCACGCCGGTGTAGAGGGCTTGTGCGATGGGTAAGTCAATCAAGTCGGCATCTCCCAATGCTGTAATGAGCCGATAGACCATTTCCGCAGTAGAAGAAGCGGTGTCATCCCAATATGCCAAATCCTCAAATCCTACAGGGTCGAGGTGATGGTCTATCATGATTTTTTTTCCTTCCGTGTCTTCGACGATAGGTTTCAGATCATTGATCCTGGCGAGGGAATTGAAGTCCAGGCAAAAAATCAGGTCTGCACCATCGAAGGTCCATTTTGCCATGTCCAGATCATTGGGGCCAATTAATACCTCTTCCGTTCCGGGAATCCACTTCAGGTTTTCCCCATAATCGGTTGGGACCACCACTTTGACCCGGTGTCCTTTTTTGACGAGGTAGTGATACAAGCCCAGAGAAGAACCCATTGCATCTCCGTCGGGTCGCTGATGGGTAGTTATGGCGATCCTGCGAGGAGTGCTTAGCCAGCTACTTAATTGTTCTACGGGTTCCATAGTATATTTTTCCAATCGGTTTGATTTTTGTGAATAAGCAAAACATTGTTTGGCCGCTTCACAATTGAGACTTATTGTATTAGGTCTGCGAAAATACGAATTGAAATTCACACCGGAAAATTGGAATCCATCGCTGTAGGTTCTAATTTTGAAGGCTAAAATTGAAATACATCCATGAGCGGAAAAATCACATTTACGATCATTAAGCCGGATGCCGTTGCGAATGGCCATACCGGAAAAATTATTGACCACATCCTTGCTGCGGGTTACACCATTAAAGCCATGAAAATGGCCTATCTCGATGCGCGTACTGCTGGTGGCTTCTACGAAGTTCACCGCGAGCGTCCTTTCTTCAATGACCTCGTTGCGTTTATGAGCAGCGGTCCCTGTGTACCGATGGTACTCGAAAAAGAAAATGCTGTTGCGGATTTCCGTACCCTGATCGGTGCGACGAATCCAAAAGAAGCAGCTGAAGGCACTATTCGCAACCTCTATGCTGATTCCATCGAAGCAAATGCCATCCACGGCTCTGATTCTGATGAGAACGGACTTCGGGAAGCGAGCTATTTTTTCTCAGAGCTGGAAATCTTCTAGCATTGGGAACAGGTAACAAAAAAAAGCAGGCACTATGTGTCTGCTTTTTTTGTTGTATGGGCAGAAGATGGGGTGCATATGCCAACGTCCGCCAAAGGATTTGAGAAACATACGACATTTGTTAGCCCGCGCGCCAGATAAATGTCGTATGTTTTGTCGTTAAGCCGAGACCCCGATCTCGGCTTATTCTGTACTGCTATTTCCCCCATTCGGTATGGAAAATCCCTTCCCGGTCTGTGCGTTCATAGGTGTGTGAACCAAAGAAATCCCGCTGTGCCTGAACCAGATTAAGGGGAAGCCGTGCGGTTCGGTAGGCATCAAAGTATGCCAGGGCACTTGATAGGGTCAGAGTGGGAATTCCTGCCCCAATCCCGGCTTTCAGGACGTTGCGGCAAGCGGCTTGACTGCTGAGGAGTCGATCCCGAAATACCGGAGCCGTAAGCAGGTTGGCGAGTTGAGCATCTGCATCATAAGCCTTGCGAATGTCTTCGAGCAGAGCCGCCCGAATGATACAACCGCCCCGCCAAATGCGAGCAATGGCTTCCATATTCAGGCCAAACTCTTTTTCTGCCGAGGCAGCGGCAAGCAGGCTCAGGCCTTGTGCGTAACTGACCATGAATGCAAATAAAAGGGCTTCTCCTACTGCATCGGTAAACTCAGCTTTATCCACTACCGGGCTTGGAAGGGAGAGAGGGAGAACGTCACTAGCCCCTTTCCGCTCGGTTTTCAGGGAGGAAATTCCCCGCATCGTTACGGCAGCATCTATTGTCGGAACGGGAATGCCTAAATCCATGGCATGTTGAGAGGTCCATTTTCCGGTTCCTTTTTGCTTGGCTTTGTCCAGAATCTTATCGATCAGGTCGCCGGATTCTATTTGGTCAGCTTGTAGAAAAATCTCAGCTGTTATCTCAATCAGGAAAGACTGAAGCGCGCCTTGATTCCAGTTGGCAAATGCCTCATGTAATTCTGAATTCGTCAAGCCTCCCACCCGCTTTAGCAGATCATAAGCTTCAGCGATCAATTGCATCATGCCGTATTCGATGCCATTGTGCACCATTTTTACATAGTGGCCGGCGGAACCATTTCCCATAAATGCAACGCAAGGATCATTGCCTACTTTAGCAGAAACCGCTTCCAGGATAGCTGAAACTTGTTGATAGGCGGCTTCACTGCCTCCAGGCATAATACTCGGTCCCAATCGGGCTCCTTCAGAACCCCCGGATACCCCTACGCCCAGAAACTGAATGCCTTTATCTGCCAGTTCAGCAATTCTGCGATCGGTATCCTCAAAAAAGGAATTGCCCCCATCAATGATGAGGTCGCCTTTATCGAGATGTGGCAGCAGATCAGCGATCACGATATCGACTACTTTTCCTGCGGGTACCAGTAGCATGATGTTCCGTGGTGATTTGAGTCCTTTGATAAACTGAACGATGTCCGTGGTGCCTTTTACAGACTTGCCTGCTGCTTCCGATTCCAGGGCGTTTGCCTTGGCCGGATCATTGTCCAGACCGATAATTGAAAATCCGCTGTCTGCGACATTGAGTAGAAAATTACGACCCATTACACCGAGTCCGATCATTCCGAAGTCAAAAGAGTGTGGCTGCATAGTGATGTAAATACGTGGAGGCCAAATATGCCTGATAATATCCTGTGCAAAGTGTCTGACTCAAGACGAATGTCATGATTTTTTTAATAAAACTTTCGAGTCGAATCATTTTTACAGAACTTCCCCTATCATGGGAGTTTGTTCTACGAAAGTAATGCTTCCGTTGGCATATCTCCAACCTTAAGTCTATATCCCCTCATATCTTATGGACCCATTAATATTTGTCATATTTGGTGCTTCGGGCGACCTCACACGCCGGAAGCTGATCCCTGCGATTTACGATTTATACAAGGAAAACCATTTACCTGAGCAATTTGCGCTGTTGGGAGTAAGTCGGAGTTCCCTTTCGGATGCGGATTTTCGATCGAAAGCCTTTCTTGAAAATGAGCTACTGGATCTTTCTGGAGAATCGGAGGAGCACATTCAGGGTTTCGTTAATAAACTGTTTTATCAACCAATTGATACCGCTGTAGCATCGGACTATGAAAAAGTGCGGGACCGCCTTGAGACCCTGGATACCGAATTCCAGACACAGGGAAATTATATCTTTTACCTGTCCACCCCGCCAAGTTTGTACGACGTAATTCCTTCTCATCTGGCAGCACAGGGACTCAACCAAAAAGAAGGGAGTTGGCGGAGATTGGTAATTGAAAAGCCCTTTGGCTATGACCGGGCTTCTGCGCGTGCCTTGAATCTGAGCCTGAAATCGCATTTTGAGGAAGAGCAGATTTATCGAATTGACCATTACCTCGGCAAAGAAACGGTTCAAAACCTGCTGGTTACCCGTTTCGCCAATGGGATTTTTGAACCCCTCTGGAACCGAAATTACATTCACAATGTCCAGATTACCTCTGCCGAAGACATTGGGGTAGGAAGTCGGGGGGGCTATTATGACAAATCCGGTGCCCTTCGGGATATGCTGCAAAATCACCTGATGCAGATTGTGGCGCATGTGGCGATGGAGCCGCCTATTTCCTCGGATGCGACTGCCATTCGCAGTGAGAAAATTAAATTGTTCCAATCCCTTCGGCCTATTCCCGCTGAAGAGGTTCGGAATTGTGCGATCAGAGGCCAGTACATTGCCTCTCACATAGATGGTGCCGTTGCGAAAGGATATAGGGAAGAAACCGGCGTGCCGGAAGACTCGAAGACGGAAACCTACGCGGCTTTGAAATTCTTCATCGATAACTGGCGCTGGGCAGATGTGCCTTTTTATGTCCGCACGGGAAAGCGACTCCCTACGAAAGTTACAGAAGTTGTGATTAGCTTTCGTCAACCGCCACAGGCCTTGTTTATGAATGAAAACGGCATGCGGCATACGGAAAATCAATTGGTAATTCGCATCCAGCCAGACGAAGGCTTATTGATGAATTTTGGCATGAAAGTGCCGGGAGAGGGGTTTCGGGTAAAAAATGTAGGCATGGATTTCCACTACACAGACTTGACAAATGCGCATGTGCCTACTGCTTATGAACGCCTGATCCTTGACTGTATGAAGGGAGATGCGACCCTCTATGCACATGGCGATTCTGTTGAATATGCCTGGGCATTTGTGGAGCCGATTATTGATGCCTGGGAGTATGACCCTGCCGTGAAGATGTTTGGGTATCCGGGGGGCACCTGGGGGCCGATCGAATCTGCAGCATTGCTCGCTCAGGGGGACGCGGCATGGCGCAATCCCTGCTCCGAACTGACAGAGGACAATAACTATTGTGAACTGTAAAAATAGTCCATAGATATAAGACTTTAGATGCTGGATATCTCTGCTCATCCCCTGATCTAACATCTTCTTAATGCCGTCTTTTATCTCACATCTAATCATCTCACATCTTCTTAATGCAGCTTAACATATATCCGAATACAGAAACCCTGGCAGCGGCTTTTACGGCTGACCTGATTGAGAATATGCCCGAAACCGGTGATTTTTCACTTGCCCTTTCCGGTGGGAGTACACCCAAAGTGTTGTTCCAGTATTGGGCAGAACACTATCGGGATACAGTAGATTGGAGCCGCATTCATCTGTATTGGGGGGACGAGCGCTGTGTGCCGCCCGATCATGCAGACAGCAATTATCACATGACCAAAGAATTACTCCTCGATCATATCGAAATCCCGGAAGGAAATATTCATCGAATTAGAGGAGAAGCAGAACCTGATTCAGAGGCGATTCGCTACGGCGGGGAGATAAGTAGCCATTTGCCCACTGAAAAGGGCTGGCCTGTATTTGATCATATCATTCTGGGAATGGGAGGCGATGGTCATACCGCTTCGATCTTTCCCGATCGTATGGAACTGCTGGAATCCGAGCACATTTGTGAAACCGCTGCCCATCCCGAATCCGGCCAAATTCGGGTGAGCCTTACCGGCAAGGTGATTAATGCTGCCCGACGGGTTTCTTTTCTGATTACAGGACAGGGGAAAGCAGCGGTTCTGCAAGAGATCATGAGTCGATCGGGAGAATACGCCAAATATCCCGCATCATTTGTGGAACCAGGCGGCTCGCTGTATTTTTACCTGGACGAAGAAGCAGCAAGTCTGCTCTCATAATAGTGATGACCCTACGATGATTCAATCTGCTACTTTTGATTTCCTAAATGACCTCGCTGCGAATAACTACCGCGAGTGGTTTCTGGAAAATAAGCCTCGCTACGAAGCGGCACATGCTAATATGATAGCGTTTGCCGAATTTCTCTATGACAAAATGATCGAAGAGGATAACCTGGTGCCGCAGACGGGGAAAAAGACCTTGTTTCGCATTTATCGGGATGTGCGGTTCTCCAAAAACAAAGCGCCCTACAAACAACACTGGGCAGGAGGCTTTAAGCGCGCTACCCCCTGGCTACGTGGGGGGTATTACTTTCATGTAGAACCTGGCAATAGTTTCGCAGCAGGCGGATTCTGGGCACCGAATAAAGAGGATTTACTGCGAATCAGACAAGAGTTTGCCGCTGATGATAAGCCCATCCGTGCGATTATTGCTGACGATACCTTCCAGCAGATGTTTGGCGAATTATGGGGCGCTGAACTCAAAACAGCCCCTAAAGGATTTGACAAGGAGCACCCGGCCATTGATTTGATCCGTAAAAAGCAATTCATCGTGAGTCGAAGTTTCACCGACAAACAAGTGCTCGCTCCCGATTTTGCCGATCAGGTTGTCAATACTTTCTTTGCGATGCGGCCCTATTTTGATTACATGAGTGATGTGCTCACCACCGACGAAAACGGAGTAAGGATAGTAGAAGGGAATTAAGTCAAAATGGGCTTGATTACCTTGCCAAATAAATCAGTTAGTCGGAAGTCCCGACCTTGAAAATGGTAGGTCAATTGTTCGTGGTTAAGGCCAAGTGTATGGAGCATCGTCGCCTGCAAATCATGTACATGCACGCGATCCTTGATGCCGTAGTAGCCGATTTCGTCTGTTTCGCCAAAGCTCATTCCGCCCTTGATGCCACCCCCTGCCATCCACATGGTATAGGCTTCGGTATGGTGATCTCGCCCTACAAAGGGAACGGCAACTCCACTTCTGTTTTCCTGCATGGGCGTTCTTCCAAATTCTCCGCCCCAGACAATTAGTGTTTCGTCCAGTAAGCCCCGTTGCTTGAGGTCCTGGATCAATGCCGTCATGGCCTGATCGACTTCTTTACAACGATCCATAAAACCGTGATTGAGGGCTTCTGCTTTTCCTGCACCATGTGAATCCCATCCCCAGTGAAAGAGCTGAATGAACCGCACGTCCCGTTCTGCCAGCCGACGAGCCAAGAGGCAATTATTGGCAAAGGAAGTTTTGCCCGGCTCCGTACCATAGAGAGAATGGATATATTCGGGTTCCTGTGAGATGTCCATTGCTTCCGGAACTGACATTTGCATATTGAAGGCCATCTCGTATTGGGAAATCCGCGTCAGGATTTCCGGATCCTGAAACTCCTCGTATTGTTGTTGATTGATTTGATTAATGGCATCTATGCTCTGCTTCCGCAGGTTGCGGCTCATGCCCTTGGGATTGGAAACGTAAAGGACCGGATCTCCTTCCGACCGACACTGTACGCCCTGGTACACAGAAGGCAAAAATCCACTTCCCCATACGCTTTTGCCCGCACTGGGTGCTTTGCCTCCAGAAACGAGGACTACATAACCTGGTAGGTTTTCATTGGTTGAGCCGAGTCCGTACGTTACCCAGGAACCCATGCTTGGCCTGCCGAGTCGCGGACTGCCGGAGAAGAGTAGCAACTGAGCCGGAGCATGGTTGAATTCATCTGTATGGACGGCTTTGAGGAAACACACCTCATCAGCTACCTTGCTGAAATGCGGCAGATGATTGGAGATCGAAGCCCCGGATTGTCCATGCTGCTTGAAGG
>CAYGTH010000093.1:0-18508 GCA_964352745.1 uncultured Bacteroidia bacterium | reverse complement strand
ACTCACCCCGATCCCCGCCCTCCCCAGGGACTGGGGCGGGGGGGGGGCTGGGGGGGGGTAGCCGCTGCAATTCAGGCAGCAAGAGACGGGGCACGTGTCATGCTGGTAGAAGAAACGGCCTGGCTGGGAGGCATGCTGACCGCTGCGGGTGTTGGTGCTACCGATGGCAACCACTTGCTGCCATCCGGGCTCTGGGGAGAATTTCGGGAGCATCTGTACGACCATTACGGCGGACCAGAAAAAGTCAGCACGGGCTGGGTTAGCCACACGCTTTTTGAGCCGCACGTGGGAGAAGCCATTTGGAGCAAAATGGCCCATGCAGAATCCCTCCTCGAAATCGAATATGGATACAGGCCCATAGCCGTGATCCGAAATGGCAAACGAGTGGACGGTGCTGTTTTTGTAAATGAAGAAAATGATACCCTCCGGGTGCAAGCTTCCGTCACGATCGACGCAACTGAAATGGGCGATGTCATGGCCCTTGCGGGTGCCGAATATGTTACCGGGATAAATACCGAATCAGACCCCCATAATATCAATATCCAGGACCTGACCTATGCGGCCATTGTCAAGAAGTATGAATCGGGAACCGATCACAAGGTATATCCTTCGGCCCGGTATGATCCACTCGAATTTGACTGTCTGTGCGAAACCGTATGCCGGGATACTTCCAAACAAGTACCGGATTGCGATCAAATGCTCGATTATGCCAAAATGCCGGGCGGGAAATACATGCTTAACTGGCCCAACAATGGCAATGACTACTTCGTCAATGTGCTGAATATGACCTACGAGGAGCGGCAAAAGGCCTACCAGCTTGCCCGGGATCGCACCACTGATTTTCTCTATTTTCTGCAAACCGAAGCCGGGTATCCGGAGCTGGGCCTGGTTACAGATGAGTTTCCAACAGAAGACCATTTGCCCTTGATTCCTTATCATCGGGAAGGCAGGCGCTTAACAGGACTGATACAGCTCGAAGTAACAGATTTACTAGATCCTTATGATCGAGATCTCTATGCCCAGGCAATCTCAGTCGGAGATTATCCGCTCGACCACCATCACGATAAAAACCCAACGCCCATCCGGGAAACCTTTCCGAGTATTCCGTCCTTTTCTATTCCCTATTTTGCCTTGGTACCGAAAATGATCGATGGTCTTCTGGTAGCCGAAAAAGGTATTTCCGCCAGCCACGTAGTAAATGGGGCCACCCGCCTCCAACCCTGCGTCATTCTGACCGGACAGGCAGCAGGCGCAGCAGCGGCGATGAGCGTGCAAGAACATGTACAGGTCCGAAACCTCAATGTGAGAGCCTTACAACAACGATTATTATCAGCAGGCTGCTGGCTGATGCCCTTCTTCGATGTCCAACCAGAAGATTGGTATTTTGAAGCGGTTCAGAAAATCGGGCTCAGCGGAATTCTCAAAGGAAATGGGGTTCCTTATCAGTGGGCCAATCAAACCTGGTTTTATCCCGATAGTAGTATGACCCGAAGCGAGTTGGAAATTGCGGTTGCACTCGCCAGAAATGAAACCCCTACCCTGCTTAGTCCGACGACCGGCACGCCGCCTATTTCGCGAGGAGCTGCTATTCAAATGCTCTGGAAGGTATTGGGAAAACCGGCTCCTACTCCAGGAAAATCAACATTCACCGATATTCCTGAAACAGATCCCCTCTTTACGCCTGTCCATTTCTTCGTGGAAAAGGGATGGACAAAACACTGGGCAGCAGAAAAAAAGTTCGACCCTTCAAAACCTTTGAGCCGAAAAGAAGCAGCCTGGCTTATTGAGACTATTTATGCCCCTTTTTTACGGAAGGAAATGCCGGAAATAGACCTTAGATAATAGAGAGAAGAAGAAAGAAAGAAGAGAGAAGATCAGATTTTCGGCTAAATGGGTGCCTACAATTATATCTCATAAACTCTGTGAATCTTTGTGGTTCTTTGTACACCTCTGTGGAATAACTTCTTTCCGTTGAAGCTATTACACAGCTCCACACAGAGCATAGATAAATTTGCCTGATCGCTTACTGCCTTATTGCTTCAAAAAAAGATATACATCATTGCTAACAGGCAGGACCTGAGTAGGTACGCGGCCAGGCTCGTTCGGAGCAAGCCGAGGGCTTTTCCCATCTGATTTTCGACAGTCTTCTTGGCAATTCCCATCTCGTCGGCGATCTCCTGATAAGTCATGCCTTCAAAGCGGCTCAGTTCAAAAACTTCCCGACACTTAGGTGGCAGCGACTCGATAGCCGTTTTGATTCGACCTTGTAATTCATCTGTTTCTTCTTCTGGCTCCGTAGGTTCGGTAAAGGCCACCTGCTCGACAAAGGTCTGCTGCAATTCGGAGTGGCGTTTTTCTTTCTGAATGTGATTCAGGCTCCGATTTTTCGTCGCGGTATATAGGTAGGATTTAAGAGAGGTAGTGATCTGTAATTGTTTCCGGCGGCGCCACAAATCTGCAAATACATCCTGGACCACATCTTCTGCCACCTCCCAGTCCCTCACTTTTTGGTAAGCAAAGCGGCATAAGGCACTATAATGGTCCCGAAACAGCTGCTCCAGCCCGTCGGAGTCCCCTGCGATGATCTGCGCAAAAATCTGTGCTTCTGTTGAATCCAGGGGCATAAACAAAGGGAATCTTTCCCGCAATTAATCAAAACAAAAACGTGCATAAACAGCCTCAAAATGGGAAATTACGAAGTTTAGCCTAACTTTGCAATCCATTACATACTCGCAACAATTCCTACCTATGGACTCCAATTTTCAAATCCAAATTAAAGCAGAACTTGCCGAAATAGAAGCCGCTGGCCTCTATAAGCACGAACGGGTGATCACAAGTCCTCAGGGCGCTGAAATCCAGGTTTCGACAGGGGAGAAAGTCCTGAACTTTTGTGCCAATAATTACCTCGGTTTGTCTTCTCATCCACGTGTTATGGCTGCGGCAAAAGAAGCAATCGACACACATGGCTTCGGGATGTCTTCTGTCCGATTTATTTGCGGCACACAGGATATTCATAAAACACTCGAACGCAGGCTTTCCGAATTCCTGCATACTGAAGACACTATCTTGTATGCAGCAGCATTTGATGCAAATGGAGGTGTATTTGAACCCCTGCTGGGGCCAGAGGATGCTATCATTTCCGATGCTCTCAACCATGCCAGCATTATCGATGGGGTCCGCCTCTGTAAAGCAGATCGGTATCGGTATCAGCACAATGACATGGCTGATTTGGAAAAATGTTTGCAGGAAGCCCAGGGAGCCCGCAGGAAAGTCATCGTAACGGATGGTGTTTTTTCGATGGATGGCACGATTGCGCAACTCGATAAAATCTGTGACCTCGCAGATCAATATGAAGCCCTCGTCATGGTAGATGAATGCCATGCAACCGGCTTCTTAGGCAAAACGGGGAGAGGCACTATCGAGTACCGAAATGTACTCGGTCGAGTGGACATCATCACCGGCACACTCGGAAAAGCCCTCGGCGGAGCTTCTGGTGGATTTACTGCCGCCCGAAAAGAAATCGTGGATATGCTCCGGCAGCGATCCCGTCCCTACCTATTTTCCAACACCCTAGCCCCCAGTATTGTAGGTGCTAGTATTGCTGTGCTGGATTTGTTGACAGAGAACACAAACCTTCGGGATCAGCTGGAAGAAAACACCGCATATTTTCGCGAAAAAATGACCGCAGCAGGGTTTGATATCAAACCGGGTGAGCATGCCATTGTCCCGATCATGCTCTATGAAGCAGTTCTGGCTCAGGAATTTGCAAATAAATTGCTCGAAAAAGGCGTTTACGTCATCGGCTTTTTCTATCCGGTAGTCCCCAAAGGACAGGCTCGTATCCGGGTTCAGCTTTCGGCAGCACACAGTCGTGAGCAATTGGATCATGCGATTGATGCCTTCATTGAAACGGGAAAAGAACTGAATGTCTTGTAAGGATATGGGTGATCGGGGATGCTTTGCGGTTTATCTATGGGAGCAGTATATTTGTGGCTACACCAGACTCGGGGTCATACCGATCAACCAATTATTACAACATGGTATTTTTGAAGATAAAACGTAGCTTTTCTACCTGGAGTCAGGCTTGCATGGCCTTGGCTATCGGCTGCCTGATCTTGTTAGGCGCTTGTTCAGAACCAGGAGAAAAGACTGCAACTCAGGGAAACGTCTCTGGTTCTGAAAGCACATCGGCTGCTACGCCTGCTGGCGATTATAGCATAGAAGCCCGGTTTCAGCAATGTGGAATGGACAGCCTCCGTGTATACATCCTGGAAGGTGGCGCATATAAAGCAATTGCAGCCGCTCCATTTGTACAGGATAATGGCACTGCTGTTGCCACCCTCAATACGGGTTTGCCCGTGCAGGGATTTTACATGATTGGACAGGCTCCGAATAACCTGACCAGCCTGATACTCGGTCGGGAAAAGGGTGTCCAGCTTACGGGGAATTGTAATGACTTTGGACGAGGGGTACAGGTAACCAATTCGCCTATCAATGAACAACTCCAGGTCGTAAGCCAACAATACACACTTCTTCAGCAGGAAAGCCAGAATGCCATGAACCTGCTGCGGGTTCCGACCAATGATCCACGTTCTCAGCAGACTGCCCGCCAACAAATGCAGGATGTTTTTGCCAGGCAGTTAGCACTTCAGGATTCTGTTGCCAAGCTAGATCCTTTTTTGGGTAAAGTGCTTGCCTTAAACTTGTATCAACCATTTGATCCGGATAACAATACCAAGAATTATCCCGGAGAGATCGCTTACTATGGCAATGAATACATGGCATTCGCCCAACTCGATGATCCGGATTATGACAATATCCCGCTTGTCAATTTCCATATTTCCAATTTCGTTCGGAATTTATTTGGAGGTGGCGCCATTCCCAAAGAAGATGCGATTGCATACGTAGATAAACTATTAGACCGGTTTGCCGACAATTCCCTTGCCCAGAAAAATGCCTACGCGACTGTACTCCAGAGCCTCGATCAGGTTCGCTCTACAGCATACCTGAATTTCGGGCAGACCTACCAGCAAAAATTCCCAAAAGATCAACAGGCAAATGCTGCCATTCAAAACCGACTTCAGGTATATCGGGCGGAAGCAGAAGCTGAAAAAAGCCTGGGAATCGGAGCTATCCCCCCTGAAATCAATCTTCCAACTCCAGAGGGGCCTAAGCTGAAGTTGAGTTCTCTAAGAGGCAAAGTTGTCCTCCTCGATTTTTGGGCAGCCTGGTGTCGCCCTTGCCGGATGGAAAACCCCAATGTCGTACGCTTATACAATAAGTATAAAGATAAGGGGTTTGATGTCTATGGAGTGAGTCTGGATCGGTCGCGCGCTGACTGGCTGAAAGCCATTCAGGATGATAAAATGACCTGGAATCACGTAAGTGAAATCAAACATTGGGACAGCGAAGCTGCCCGTGCATATCGGGTTTCCGGCATTCCGGCGACTTGGCTCCTGGACCGGGATGGAAAAATCATCGGTAAAAACCTTAGAGGGAGGGCCCTGGAACAGAAACTTGATGAAATATTTGCTAAATCTTTATAGATGGGAGCACCAAAAATACTGATCGTAGATGACGAGGTTGATATTCTTGATTTATTGGAATACAACCTCGAAAAGGAAGGATACAAAGTTATCCGGGCAATGGATGGGGAAGAGGCGATTGAACAGGTAAAGAAGACCAAACCAGAACTGATTTTACTGGATATCATGATGCCGCATCTCGACGGCATAGAGACCTGTCGCAGGATTCGTAGTTTGCCGGGGATGGATAGTGTCTATATAGTATTCCTGACGGCTCGTTCTGAAGAATATTCTGAATTGGCGGGGTTTGATGCCGGAGCAGATGATTATATCTCCAAACCAATCAAGCCCCGGGTATTGATGCGGCGCCTCAAGGCCATTATGCGGCGCGACGCGAATGGTGACGAAGAAAATGATGTACTCCGAATTCACGATCTGGAAATAGCCAGGGATGAATACCTCGTACGGAAAGGAGACCAAACCCTTAACTTACCCCGCAAAGAATTTGAGCTCCTCTATTTCCTCGCCTCCAAACCGGGGAAAGTATTTAGAAGAGAAAAACTGCTGGAAAAAATCTGGGGTGATGTTTTTGTTGTTGACAGAACCATCGACGTCCACATCCTAAAATTACGTGAAAAGATCGGAGACGAATATATCCAAACCATCAAAGGCGTTGGGTATAAATTCCTTAGTGAAAACTAATCGATCTCTTTTCGAATCATTCGCTCATCCATGAAATCACAACCTACTGAGTTCCCCCCACCAGAAGAGCAGTTACCGAGTCAACTCCCCTCTTCCTTTGGATTCGCGCTATGGGTATCGCTGGGGCTTTCCGGGATTTATGTAGGCTTCCGTCTGGTATTTGGCGGACCTATGGGGAGTCAATTATTATATGAGTGGTTGGCATTTTTTGGGATCGGATTTTTGATTCTGATAGCTACCCTCGAATGGTTTGTATTCCGACAGCTCAAAGACCTCAATTTCCTTAATCAACAGGAGATTCAGAAGCTCAAAAACCTCGAAACCTACCGACGTGAATTTTTAGGAGAAGTTTCACACGAACTCAAGACCCCCATATTTGCGGTTCAGGGATTCATTCATACCCTGATAGATGGCGCGATCAATGATGAGAAAGTTCGGATCAAGTTTCTCAAGAAAGCCATGCGGAATGCAGATCGACTTTCCAGCCTGGTCGAAGATTTGCTCATCATTACCCAGGCAGAATCCGGAGAAATGGAAATCCGCCCCACAGAATTTTCTGTGTATGACCTTATCTATGACGTTGTGGATTCCATCGACTACAAATTTTCCAAAAAAAACCGCAACATCAGTTGCCGAATCTCGCCAAATGGGCTGGAAGATGTGCTCGTATATGCTGATCGGGAACGCATTCATCAGGTCATGACCAACCTCATCGACAATGCCATCAAATATGGTGGAAATGATGGGGAAGTCGGTATTACAATACAAGAACGGGATCAAAAAGTACTTGTCAGTGTTGGCGACAATGGCCCGGGTATTGAAGCAGAACACCTCGATAAGATATTCAGGCGGTTTTATCGGGTAGATAAAAGCAGATCCCGGGAAAAAGGCGGAACCGGGCTTGGGCTCTCCATTTGCAAACACCTCATGGAAGTACACGGAGAGCATATTTGGGTAGAAAGTGAAGTGGGTCAGGGAACAACCTTTACTTTTAGCCTAAAACAAACCGGAGTCGAATAGACGACATCCCCCAATCAATCCGCCATAATCCGGGCAAATTGACCTCCAACTCCAATTGAATTCGCCCCAAGTTCCGACTTCTCCTGATATCGGTTTTACCTAACAAAACGACTTCGTTAAATTCTCATCTTATCGTATTTCTTTCCCCTTCCCCGGCAAAACAGATAAGCACCTGCTTATTAGGAAGTTAACTAGTTTCCCTGACAATCATTCGAATAATAACAAAGGCGAACTATCGAAACAAAAATTTGTTTTTAGGAAGGGGTATCTTATTTTTAGCATTGCTTTAATCCAAAGATATCCTAACATGAAACAACTCTTTACCTTTTTCCTTTCATTGTTAGTATTTATCCCCTTACAGGGACAGATAAGTACTTATCCTTATTTAGAGGACTTTGAGAGTGGCCCCGCGGGCTGGACTTCAGGGGGTGTAAACTCATCCTGGACCCTTGCAAAACCGGCAATGTCGGTGATCAATTCTGCTTCATCCGGCGATAGTTGCTGGGTAACAGGAACAGGTGGTACGGTACTTACCTCGTACAACAACAGTGAAAATTCCTTTGTATTGAGTCCCAATTTCAATTTCACTTCCCTGGCATTACCTGCCATGCGGATGAAAATCTGGTGGGATTCGGAATTCAGCTGGGATGGTGCTGTTTTGCAATCTTCTACTGACAATGGCGTGAGCTGGTCAAATGTAGGAGATTTTGGAGATCCGAATAACTGGTATAACGATAATACCATTAACGGAAATCCAGGCGGGAACCAGCCAGCAGGTGCAGAAGTAGGTTGGACCGGCGGCCTCGCAAGTTTTCCTCCAAATGGTAGTGGGGGCTGGGTAACAGCTGAACACCTCCTTACCGGACTCGCAGGTCAGGCTTCTGTAGATTTGCGGGTTGCATTTGGATCAGATGGTGCCGTTAATAATTTTGACGGTTTTGCATTTGATGACGTTGAAATCTTTGAATCTCCGCCTATTGATGGAAACATGGTTTCTTTTGATGGCCCGGATTCAGATTGTGCTTTGAAAGCAATTGAGCCCATCACGGTAACCGTAGGCAACCTCGGTTCCCTTCCGCTTGACTCCATTACCTTTGTATATAGCATCAATGGAGGCACGCCCGTTTCGGAACTTGATTTGACAAATGTGATCGCCCCCGGCGGTACAGCCTCCTATACTTTTAATACGTTTGGTAACTTCAGTGTGCCTGGCACCTATAATATAGATGTCTGGATTGTGGTTGCCGGCGATACCGTTCAATCCAATGACACCCTATCAGCCGTAGTCGAAAGTATCCCGGTCATATCCGGTTATCCCTATTTCCAGGATTTTGAATCGGGAACCGGTGGCTGGACCTCTGGAGGAACCAATGCGACCTGGGCACTGGGAGATCCGATGAAAAACACCATCATGGGCGCGAGCTCAGGTACCAATGCCTGGGTTACCGGAGGACTGGGTACCGGACAATATAATGGAGATGAGCAATCCTGGGTATTGAGTCCCTGTTTTGATTTCACCCCTCTAACCAATCCTCAGGTGAGAATGGCTGCCTGGTGGAACTCCGAGTTTAGCTGGGACGGGGCCGTATTACAGGCAACGGTTGATAGTGGATTAAGTTGGACAAATGTCGGCACCTTTGGCGATCCCGATAATTGGTACAATGACAATACCATCAACGGAAACCCCGGTGGTAACCAACCTGCCGGACAAGAAATCGGATGGACAGGAAGAACAGCTACCGGAAATGGTAGTGGCGGCTGGGTAACGGCCAAGAATGCACTTGCAGGATTAGCGGGTGAGCCCGATGTACGCCTGCGGATCGCATTCGGTTCAGATGGAGGGGGCAATGATGATGGATTTGCCTTTGATGACTTTGAAGTCTTTGATCCGCCACCGTTTGATGCAGGAGTTGCAGATATTTTCACACCGGTTTCTGGTTGTGGACTCGGCATCGACACCATTCGGGTAGAAGTCTGTAATGAAGGAACGGATACCCTCACAAGTGTGCAGGTAGCTTATGCCATAGATGGCGGCACGCCAGTCATTGAAACCTATACCGATACCGTATTTCCGGATAGTTGTATTACCTATCAGTTTGTGGCGCCGGGAGATTTCTCTACAGCGGGATCAACCTATTCCCTTTCCTCCTGGACACAAGGGATAATAGGCGATCCAAATCCATTTAATGACACCACCACAATCACCCTGGTCAATCAGGCTCCGATTGCGGTATTCCCTTATTTCCAGAATTTTGACGGACCCGGCTGGGTTCCTGACAATATCAACTTTGCACCAGGTGTACCGATCATTGCTTTGCCTGACGGATGGGAAAATGATCAGGATGAAAACAGCAACCCACCCCAAGACTGGGCGATCCGTTCAGTTGCTGGAGGCTCCGGAAATGGTCCTGATTTTGACCACACTACCGGCAGTACGAATTATCTCCTTGTAGAGGATTCCGCTCCATTTGACAATGACTCGGTCAACCTCCTCACGCCTTGTTTCGATCTGGGCGCGATGAATGCACCACAGCTCACTTTCTGGTACCACAGTAACAACAGTAGCCCCGGGGCCAGTGATAATGAACTGCACCTCGATATCCTGTATCAGGGTCAGTGGACGCTGGATATCATGCCAGTGATTGGACATACCAGCAATACCTGGGAAGAAGCAGAAGTTGATCTCTCCGCTTACCTCGGAGTAGTAGGACTTCGATTCCGGGGTAACAATAACAACGGAACCTTTACCCACGACATCGCAATTGATGACTTCCTGATTACAGACCTGATCCCTCAGGATGGAGGCGTTGCTTCCATCGTATCTCCGGTATCAGGCTGTGGACTCCAGGCGCTTGACAGCATCGTAGTTGAGATCGAAAACTTTGGTACAGACACCCTGTTCCCAGGTTTCTCTGCTGCCTTCTCTCTTGATGGCGCAGCCCCTGTTACAGCGGTTGTCAATGATACCATCGCACCAGACAGTGTCTTGCTATTCACCTTCCCAACAAGTGTGAATCTTTCTACGCCTTCTACCTTTTATACCATCGACGCGTGGACATTAGGTATCGTAGGAGATACACAGCCTGGCAATGACTCGACCCTCGGATATACCGTGTTGCACCGCCCGGCGATCACGACTTTCCCATATATTGAGGATTTCGAGACAAATCCCGGTATCATTCCAGTAGAATGGGAAAATGATCCAAATGACGGCCAGCAAGACTGGGATTTCATTACAGGTCCTTCACCTGCCAGTGGCATTTGGGGTACCGGTCCTGCAGGAGACCACACTACAGGGAATGGATTCTATGCGGTTGTAAGTGATGTATTCCTGGATAATGACTCTGTCATCCTGGTTACGCCTTGTTATGACATTTCAGCCCTGACGAATGGTGCGATCTTCTCATTCTGGTATCACAGTAATGAAGCCAATGGAGCCATTAACCCAGCGGACGAAAACGAATTGCATGTGGATATGTATTATAACGGAGACATCATTTATGATATCATTCTCCCGATTGTCCATAAAAACAATAACTGGAATCAGGCGGAAGTCAATCTCGCAGCCTATCCAGGTATCGTCGGATTCCGTTTCCGGGTCAATAACAACAATGGCGTAACCTCTCATGAGATCGCTATTGATGATATTCAATTACAAGAACTGCTCCCACAAGATGCAGGCGTAACAGAAATTACCTCATTGAGTTCTGAATGTGGACTGACCGCTACAGAGCCTTTTGATGTAGATATCCGCAACTTCGGTACAGATACCATCTTCTCAGTAGATGTCCTCTATACCATCAATGGCGGCACGCCTACAACAGTAACGATCAACGATACTATTCCACCGATGAGTATCCTGTCATTCAACATTGGCACCCTGAATCTCTCTGTACCGGATGATTACCTCATCACGGCATATACAGTACTCACTGGAGATACCAATAACCTGCTTGACAGTACTTCAGTCTTCATTGTAAGTATTCCTACAGTCGCAACCTTCCCTTACTTCGAGGACTTCGAATCCGGAACAGGTGGATGGTATGTAGAGGATGACAATGGAGCTTCTACCTGGGAACTGGGTGCTCCGGCTGGTACCGTCATCAACAGTGCACTTTCCGGCACCAATGCATGGGTTACCGGTCTGGCAACTGACTATAATGACAATGACAACTCTGCAGTTGTAGGACCCTGCTTTGATTTCTCAACGCTCAACCTACCAATTATTGAGCTGGGTATCTGGCATGATTCTGAATTCAGCTGGGATGGAGCAGTGATACAGTCTTCTACAGACAGCGGCGCGACCTGGATCAATGTAGGTGCTCTTGGAGATCCTAATAACTGGTACAACGATGGTACGATCGGTGGCCTTCCCGGCGGCTCATCTGAAGGTTGGACCGGAGACTTTGGAAACGGTAGCGGTGGCTGGTTAGTTGCTGAAAACAGCATGCCTGCTCTCGCAGGAGAACCCGATGTAAGCCTCCGGATTGCTTTCGGATCAGATGGATCGGTTAGTGGCAGCAATGGATTTGCATTTGATAATGTCCGAATCCGTGATACGCCTGCAAATGACATGGGAGTTTCTGCCCAAAATAGCCCTGCTGGCTTCGATTGTGGAGACTCTACTGCCTCAGTAGAAGTAACGCTGATTAACTATGGTACAGCTCCACAGAGTAATGTGCCCGTGATTGTCAATATCGGTGGCGCAGGTAGCGGTACCCTTACCGGTACATTTGCAGGACCGATTCAGCCGGGAGATACGGTTACCTTCATTGTAGGTACGGTCAATACGATTGCAGGTGGAATTTTCAATTTCACTTCCTATACCAACCTCACAGGCGATGGACTGGCTGACAATGACACGACTAATTTCGTTTCTGAAATCAGTGTTGTACCCGACGAACCGATTGTAGTGGATGCATCTTCCTGTTTAGCTGATTCACTGGTATTGACTGCCAGCACACCGGTAGGAAATATTTTCTGGTATGATTCGCTGACAGGCGGTTCCCTGCTGGCTACCGGAGACACCTTCGTTACGCCATTCATTACCGGCTCGCAGACCTATTTTGCACAGGCCCGGAATGACGTACCAAATCCAGTAAGAGTTACCGAGGTAGAATTGGGAGGACCGGATTACCTCGAAATCATGAACGCAGGTTCCAGTCCGGTAGATGTAACCGGTTGGACGGTAGCGATTGGAGAAGACAACTTAGGGCTTAATAATGCAGCAACTACCCAGTGGAACATGACAGGAGTCATGCAGGCGGGAGAGATTCTGTATAAGGAAGATACCGGAACCGGAGCCACCGCCTGGGGAACCAATATCCTTTGGAACCCTGGCCAGGAGGGATGGGTCATTATCCTCGACCAGAATAATTCGGTTGTTGACTTCATGATCTTTAACTACACAGCTGCTGATGTTGCGAACTTTGCGCCGACGATCAATGGTACTGTAATCAGCCTAGGAAGTCAGTGGACAGGTGCAGGTGTTTCTTCTGTCGGCTTCTCCAACCTGTACCGTACAGGCGGAGCAGATACAGACAATGCTGGCGACTGGCTGGGAGATGTTGCAACTACCGGCCTGAAAGGCCTGCTCAATCCAGGACTTGCTCCAGGATTCCTGAGCGGTTGTGTCAGTGATCGCGTACCGGTGCAAGCCACTATCAATGCACCTCCACCGGTTAACCTCGGACCCGATGCTGTAGTATGTGCAGGATTCCCAATCGATGCCACGACACCAGGTGTAGTCTCCTATGTATGGAGTACAGGTGAGGTGTCGTCAAGCATTGTTGTGGACCTCAGTGGCACCTACTATGTAGATGTGATTGACCTCAATGGTTGCCCGGGATCGGATACCATTAACATGACGATTCTGCCGTCTCCAACTGTTGATCTGGGACTGGACACCACAGTCTGTGGCAGCATCCTGCTCGACGCAGGCAACACCGGAGCTACCTATATCTGGCAGGATGGAAGCATGGGCCAAACCCTGGAAGTAACGCAAAGTGGTCAATATTTCGTAACGACAACCCTTTCAGGATGCCCCGATACGGATACGATCAACGTAACCATTCTCCCAGCACCGGATCTTGATCTCGGAGCGGATCTGGCAATCTGTGAACCCACCACCCTGGATGCGGGTAACCCTGGCGCGACCTATCTCTGGTCAACCGGCGAAACGACTCAGTCGATTTCAGTTTCTGTACCGACAGCGGTTGAAACCATCACGGTAACCGTAACCAATCCAAATGGCTGTGTTGAAACAGATCAGATCGTTATCTCTCCCGGTTCTCCTCCAGTGATCGACTTTCCAGCTACTCTTGCAGCTTGTGATGACACGACCCTTGATGCTGGAAATCCAGGAGCGACCTACCTCTGGTCAAACGGTGAGTCTACCCAGACGATCAACGTAACCAGCAGTGGCGTATATGAGGTAACCGTTACAGACGGACAAGGCTGTGTCAACACTGCCAGTGTAGAGGTAAGCATCGCGCCTGCACCGGATCCGACGATCTCATATTCTAATGCGGGATTCACCTATACCTTCACTACAGAGACAACACCAGGTGCTACGTATACCTGGGACTTTGGAGATGGTAGTGCGCCAAGTACGGATCAGAATCCGGTTTACACCTTCCTGTTTGCAGGAACCTATGTGATCACCCTCACAGTAACCAACGACTGTGGAACGGAAACCATCACAGAGACCATTGGTAACGTAAGCCTGGAAGATGAACTCTTTGGCAGCCTGATCGAAATCTACCCTAACCCGAATGACGGTAAGTTCTTTGTGGCGGGAGAAGAAGTAATGGCCCAGGAATTGACCATTGAGGTGAGCGACGCACGTGGACGAATCGTGTTCACGCACTATGAAGAGCGCGTAAGCGGCTTCCGTCAGGCAATTGATATTTCTGACGAAGCAGAAGGCGTTTACGTCGTCAAAGTAACGGATGGTCAGCGTACCGCTATCACCCGGATTGTGAAAGAATAAACAGTCATACACAATCATGACTTATATAAGGGACGGGCATTTTGCCTGTCCCTTTTTTTATGTTCTATTGTAATTACCTAGCAGGCTTCTTACAGCCTTATTCCGGTCCTGCTAGTCTTCTCCCTAAAAACTACCCGTCATTCCGGAATTATTTCATTGCGCAGCTTTGAAATAATATCCGGAATCTTCCTGTAGCACCCCCCATCCCTCCAGGGGTGGAAGTTCCCGGATGCTGCTGACAAGCTGCGCAAGTCATCAGCTCCGGGATGACGTACCGTTGGGGAGATTGAGGGTTTCCCCCTCTATTTCCCTAAAAAAAATTTCTGTGGATTTGAATCTGCCAATAATCCCTTTGGAGCTAAGTAGTTATGTTCATTTTATGGAATCTGAAAGAGAATCATATCTGCATAGGTAGAAAGCAGAATTATCTTTAATTTTACAGCAGACAAAAGTGCCTGAATGATTGCAATTGGCAGCAGCATCAGGAGTAGCAGGGTAAATATGGTAACAATAGGAGACATTGAAGTAGGGGATTTCCCCTTTTTGCTTGCGCCGATGGAAGACGTGAGTGATCCCCCTTTTCGGGCACTTTGCAAAGAAATGGGGGCTGATGTCGTTTATACTGAATTTATCAGTTCAGAAGGCTTGATTCGGAATGCTGCAAAAAGTGTCGAGAAACTTGACATTTATGATGAGGAACGACCGGTAGGGATTCAGATCTTTGGTTACGAAATCGAGTCCATGCGGCAGTGCGCCCGAATCGTGGAAGCAACCGGTCCGGAGATTCTGGACATCAACTATGGATGCCCGGTCAAAAAAGTCGCTTGTAAAGGAGCGGGAGCGGGCATTTTACAAGACATTCCCAAAATGGAGCGCATGACGCGCGAGATTGTCAATTCGACTCATCTCCCTGTCACGGTAAAAACCCGATTGGGTTGGGACGAAAAAAGCATCCAGATCGTAGAAGTGGCCCTCCGTTTGCAGGATACAGGCATCAAGGCCCTTTCTATCCACGGACGAACCCGGAAACAGATGTACAAGGGAGAAGCTGATTGGGAACCGATTGCAGCAGTCGCTAATCATCCCGATATAGAAATCCCCATCTTTGGAAATGGAGATGTGGACTCGCCCGAAAAAGCCTTGCAGATGAGGCAAAAATACGACGTAGATGGCATCATGATCGGAAGAGCTGCAATTGGAAATCCCTGGATTTTTCAGCAGATCAAACACTACTTTGCTACAGGTGAACAGTTACCCGGACCCACCTTACAGGAACGGGTAGCAGTATGTCGCCGTCATCTGGAAATGTCGGTCGCCTGGAAAGGAAAAGAGCTGGCGATTCGCGAAATGAGAAGACATTATGCACCCTATTTTCGGGGGATTTCTCATATCAAGCCTACCCGGATGAAATTAGTTACTACGTTAGATCTCACAGAAATATACGATACCCTTAGCTATATCGAAGAAAATTTTACCCTCGAAAGTCTTACAGTAAATTGATAATCAGCCATATACACAAATAGGAATCAATCAACTGAAAAAACCTTTAGGCAGTTGCCTTATCCGAAATCCTGAATCAAAATCGGATGGTTTTTCGCATTGTTTATGAAAATACCTAACTTATATGCCTGATTGCTTACATGATCCAATATTAAATCTCAACATTATGAAATCCCGAATGTTGTTCTTTGGCCTAATCCTGGGAATTTGCCTCCCAAGTGCAATGGCGCAGGACATCGACGTAACTCAACTTACGGCGGATACCAAGACCTTTATCTTCAGCAATAACAAGAATACCGTCAAAGGGTATATCTATGCTGCATTAGAAAAGGAAACTTCTTGCTGCGGTTCTGACCGCATCTATTTGGAAGTCCGCATCGATCCTTCCGGCTATGTAACCCAGGCCAAAACACTTACTGGTAAAAATGATTGTTTTAAGCAATCAGCAATTGACATCGTCAAGAATGTGAAATGGAATGCAAAAGACTTCAAACGTGAAAAGTCTGTGTATTTCGAGATCAAGCCCGATGTAGATTGTGATGGCGCAAAGGAAAACAACTATGCGCAAATCGAAGTTTTCAATAACGAATTGCTGGACAAAGAAGGAAATCGTGTCTATGCAGGCAATGCGCCTGCTGGTAACGAGCCCACTTCTGTAAGTTCGGCGGCAACAAACACCAAGCCGGTCGAAGTTGCCAGTACCAATATCAGTACACCTGCCAGTACGGCCACCAAGCCTGCTGCCACGACTACGCCTCCGGTAGTAACACCTGCTGCAGCTACTGCTACTACCACAACGGCCCCTACGGGAGCAACAGCACAGCCCATCGCTTCCAGCGAAGGCGCGACCCGATCCAACACCACAACTCCTGTCCCCTCTTCAGAAGCGGACTTACTTAAAGCGAAAGAGCGGGTAGAGTTGGAGAAGAATGTGAAAGACGAAGAAATTCGTATCCTCAAAGAGCAAATGGATGCAGCCCGTGCCCGGGAAGATGCAGCCCGTGAGCGGGAAAAGAACCTTCGGGAAGAAAAAGCACGTCGTGATCGCGAAAGTGCAGAACGCGAGCGTCAGCAAGAATCCAATAGCTTTGCCAGCAATGATGATGGCGCTGAAGGAGGTCTCTTTTTCGATGGAGGAGATGAGGGAGGCCGTTCTGCTCCTGATCAGGGAGGGGATGGTCGATTTGACCAGGGAGGAGATCCTGCAGCCAGTGCGGATCAGCGTGCTCGCGAGGAAATCGCCAGACTAGAGCAGCAAAAGCGCGAAATTGAGAATCGAAGAAGAGAGCGTGAAAATCAAATCCGCGATCAGGATCGCCAAGATCAACTCAATGCACAAGAAATGCTTCGCATTGAGCAGCAAATCCTCGATAAGCAAGAACAGATGGAGCGAGATCGCGAACGTCGCGAACTGGATCAACTGGAGCAGGATCGCCGCCGCGCCGAAGAAGAGCAACGCAAGTATGAAGAAGAAGTTCGTCGTATGATGGACGAAATTGGTCGCCTGCAAGCAGAATCTGAGCGCAAAATGCAGGAACTGGAAAGACAAAAAGAAGAAATGAATCGCCTGGCGCAATTGCGGATTCAACGGGAGCAGGAGCAGGTCTTGCAGCAGCAACTCCGCGAGACAGAAAAGCAGCGCCGATTAGAAGAAATGCGTCTGGCAGCAGGTGCAAGTCCTTCCTCAACAAGAGCTATTCCAATCGCAAGTGTAGGAAATCCGGCTTCTCTCACTATTCCAGCAGGAGATTCTGCAAAACTAGATTTGATTCTGAGACAAATGATGCAGATTCAACTTGAACTGCAAAATGTACAGGCGAATATGGCGATTCTGAGCGGTGGTGTTCCCGTAAATAACCAATCAGGTGTACCACGTGGAACAAGCCTAAGCCCACAGCGTCCAGTTGTTTCCCCTACAATTCGGGGTGCTAAAAATGCAGGTACAGATAAAAGCTGGCAGAAAATTGATAATGGTATTGACAGCGGAACACGCGGTGGAAACGGTGGTGCTTATACCCCACCGGTTGACCCTTCCCGCTTTGATGCCGTAAGAGGCTACAGCCCAGAGCTTAGCCACAAGGAGTCTTTTGCCAATACACAGGTTCAGCGTTTTCCTTCTCCTACCAGTGGTCAGGGCCAGGGAAACATGAAAAACTATATCAAAGAAGAGCTGCGGAAGCGGGGTGTTTGTGGACTTGCACAGTCTCTCGCGGAAGTAACCATTGCTCCTAATGGCGATGTTACCCGCTACAACATCATCAAGGCCAACGATATCCAGGTAAGCGGCGCATTGCCTGCGATTCTCACCGGGATGAAGTTTGAGCCTTCTGAGCTGGATGTCCCTTACGTATCTTACATCGAGTTCAAGGCAGAGATTCTCTGCGAAGGACAGGATCGTATCAACATCCGCGAAGTAGATGACTACCTACAGGGCCGTCCTTAGTCTTCGATTGATTTATAAAAAATATGAAAGCCTCCGAATGTAGATACATTCGGAGGCTTTTTGTTTTGTAGCCACTTGCCCTGGGAGACATCCCTTTCGCGCAATCGAACCCTTCAAAGGTTCAGCGAGGGGCCCGACAAACCCTTTGAAGGATTGACAATCGGAAGGGATGTCTTCACAGGCAAATCGTTGGTTTTCGGGAACGGATATAGCAGTCTGCTAGTCGGATTCCGATCCGGCTAGTCAGGAGCCTTCGCTTTGGCGACCAGGAGTGGCGGATCGGAATCCGCCAATAGCCCTTAAAGGACTAAGGAGTTACTAAAAAAG
>CAYGTH010000092.1:14988-18789 GCA_964352745.1 uncultured Bacteroidia bacterium | reverse complement strand
TAAACAGAAAGGCCGGAAACTTATTTCCCGGCCTTCAAGACTACACAATTAAAAAAAACTTTGATCTATGGTGGGTCTACGTACTCTCTTTGGTTGTGATTCGGCTAAAGGGACGAATAATAAGGCGAGTACCTTTGTCATAGGTGAAATAGCTCCACATCCAGTTGACAAATACTACCAGCTTATTTCGGAACCCAATCAGGAATAGAATATGGACAAACATCCAGATAAACCAGGCGAATATGCCTTTCACACGTAAGTTACCAAAATCTACCACAGCTTTATTACGGCCAATGGTTGCCATGCTTCCTTTGTCATGATAGCTAAACGATTTCAGCTCCTTTTTCTTGAGTATTCTTGAAAAATTCGCAGCGAGATTGGCTCCTTGCTGGATGGCAACCTGGGCTACTTGTGGATGGCCACCAGGATAAGCCTCCGTTTGCATATAGGCAAGGTCTCCTATGGCGTAGATCTGCTGACCGCTTTTCAGTTCATTAAATTCATTGACCTCCAGGCGTCCCCCTCTTTGGATAATCGTTTCATCGACTCCTGCAATTACATTTCCTGTGATACCTGCTGACCAAATAACGGTAGATGTATGGTAATCCTCCTCCTGGTTCGTGCTAACGACTTCTCCGTCATAGTTGGTAACCAGGGTATTCAACCGAACGTGTACGCCCAATTTTTCAAGTGCTTTCAGCGCATTGGAGGATGCTTTTTCTGACATACCTGCGAGTAATTGACTACCTGCTTCAATCAGGTGGATTTCCATTTGTCTGAAATCAAGCTCTGGATAATCGTTTGGCAGGACAAATCTTTTCAGTTCTGCCAGTGCTCCTGCTGTTTCCACACCTGTAGGGCCTCCTCCTACGACTACATATTTCATGAGCGCATCTGTATCATCGAGGCTTTGTTGATTCAGTCGCCTCTCAAAATTTTGCAGGATCAAGCTGCGTAAATCAAGGGATTCAGGAATTGTTTTCATCCCAAGGGCATGGGCCTCTACCTGTTCTAACCCAAAAAAGTTGGTGGTACTTCCAGTCGCCAGGACCAAATAGTCATAGGTGATTTCACCGATGGAGGTAAGTACTGTTTTTTGATCAGAGTCGATCGATTCTACTTCTGCCATCCGGAAAAACAGGTTATCCTGCTTTTCAAAAATCTTTCGTAGCGGAAAAGCAATTGAATCGGGTTCGAGTCCTCCGGTTGCTACCTGATACAATAGGGGTTGAAAGGTGTGATAATTATTCCGATCAATCATGACCACTTGCACTGCAAGTTTCCGGAGTGATTTGGCTAGCTTTACGCCTCCAAAGCCTCCGCCAATTATGAGGACTCGAGGGAGGTTGGTCTTAGGAACAATTGCTTTCATCTAGGGTTATCATTGAGGGTCTGCTTACTAAAACGTATTTGGCAGATCAGGGTTAACACTTCTGTCTGTTTGGGGGAGAAGAATTCACACTATTTCTTGAAATTAAATTCATATGTCAACTCAATTATTAGCTAAAGGAACTCAAGCACCCAATATCCAGGGAATCGATCAGGATGGTAAGTCGATTTCTATATCTGATTTTGCCGGAAAAAAAGTAATTGTCTTTTTTTACCCCAAAGACAATACGCCTACCTGCACGAAGGAAGCCTGTAATCTCCGAGACAACTATAGTGTATTGACGGCAGCGGGCTATGAGGTCCTTGGTGTGAGTATTGATGGGGAAAAGTCCCATCGGAAATTCATTGACAAATTCGATTTACCGTATTCTCTCATTGCCGATACGGATCAGAAGTGGGTCAATGCATTTGGGGTATGGGGCGAAAAGAAGATGTATGGAAAAACCTATATGGGCACTCACCGAACTACTTTTGTGATTGATGAAAAAGGAGTGATTGAGCGAGTGATTGAAAAAGTAAAATCTGCTGATCATACCGCCCAGATACTGGCAGATGAGTAATCGGATTCAGATCAATTCCAGCGGTTTAATATTTGCTTTTTTGGAAAAAGGATGTGAATTTCCATAAGCTTCTTTCTGTATCAAAAATTATTCGATACAGGTTGGGAAGGTGAGAACTAATTGAAAAAATTCCAGACCTGGATACCGAGATTGCCCGCACGACTTTACATGATCAACTATTAGCCGGACCGATACAGTATGCGGAATCAGTCAGCGAATCCCTAAAGATACATTGTCCCTATGTTCAGGTAGATACTGAAATTGCTTTTGGTCATTTGATTACTGCTTATCGTAACCTGATCGAACAACACCCCTCCGACTTATTGATAACGCATACCAAAGACGATACACAGCTGGCTATGCATAGTATTGGATATTCCCTTGCGGTTGAGTTTCGGCAAATCCCTGTTTTGCTGATATAAAAATTTGCCACACTCCAATATTTTCTATACTTTGATAGTTGACTATCTAGTACTATTTCCCTCCGTTGCTTTCCCCAAGACATGATATCGCATCTGATATCGACCTATTTCTTATTTAATCACCCTAAAACACAACTTAGCCATGCCTAATTGCCCGGAGATCATCAAGATTAACCACGACAAGGGGTTTGTCGATGGACACATGCAAACCAACGAGTTTACCCTGGATATGAATAATAATGGCAGTCCGCCAGATAGATTTGAATGGGATTGGGGAGATGAGTCCAGAAATACAATCACTACAGGGCCATCTGCCACGCATACCTTTGTACGGCCTGTTTTGCACGATACGCCAGCCACTGTTACAGTGAAAGCAATTGGTCCAGGAAACTGTGAAACAACGAAAGTAGTTTCCCCATTACTCAACAGTCCCCATAGCCCTCCGCCCCCGTTGCCGCACATGTGTATTTTGGATGATTATCTCATTTCTGAAACGGAGACTACCATAACATTTGACTTTGATGTGAGGACTTATAGCCGACCCCTTTATCCTAATTATGAATGGGATTGGGGAGACGGCTCTACTAAAACGCGAACGAGTGCACCGACTTCCACGCATACCTTTAATAAGCCAGTAGGGCAGGATCAGGATTTGATTATCATCGTGAGTGGATGGGATGCAAACTGGGAATGTGAGACTTATTCCAAATTCCCCTTTACCCTCAAAGCGATCGAGTGCCCAACAATTGATAAAATTAATCAGGCTGAAACAGGGCGTACCATTTTTACGCAGGAAAAACAATTTTCTCTCGAACTGACAACGAATGGTATTACGCCGAATGAGTATGAATGGGACTGGGGAGATGGTGCTGATATCACTAAAACTACAGTGCCACAAGCCACTCATGTATACCAACGGCCTCGTGGGACAGATGACAGTTTACAGCTAACAGTTACCGCAAATGGTCTTGGTAATTGTAATCCAACCAAAGCGACTACCGTGACGCTGGATGGGACTTGTCCGGAACTGGTCCGAATCGAATCTAACAGTGGCGAAAGTGATACAACTGAATCCACATATACGGTAAATGTAAACGCGATATTTAAAGAAGATTTTAAATCGGAAAGTGTCACATGGGATTGGGGCGATGGAAAACAAGGCCCATCTACCGACCTGGCTACTTCTCATATATATAATCGCCCGGCAGGCGATTCTGAAGTCAAGACCATTACAGCTAGTGCAAACGGCCCCGAAGGATGTACCTCAGTCATTACGACAACAGTAACGGTACCTGGCGTGTGTCCGGCTATTTCAAGTATTGAGGTCAGTTATGCTGAAATTGAGGCGAGTATTCAATCGGTTTCTTTTCATGTAAAGGTTTCTCCTGCTTCTATCCAGCCCACTGCATTTACCTGGAATTTTGGAGATG
>CAYGTH010000092.1:0-14888 GCA_964352745.1 uncultured Bacteroidia bacterium | reverse complement strand
AAAGTGGATTTTACTGCTTTTGTGGAAATGGGAGAACCCGATTCTTATACCTGGCATTGGGGAGATGGTTCCGAGCCTGAAACGACAAAAGAACCGACTAATAGCCATTCCTACTCACGAGAAGTAGGGGAAGACGGGAAGTTTGAAGCGCGCGTGATTGCCAACGGCCCGGATGACTGTTCAGCCGATGGAAATGTAACGGTGATAATTGAGGATATTCCTTGTCCGGAAGTGACCGGAATGACGGTCGATATCATCGAAAAGCGAGCTACCAGTATTTCCGTAAATGCCAAAGCCACCGTTAAGAATGGCACACCGACCAGGTTTGTGTGGAGTTGGGGAGATGGAACGACATCCGAGACAAAAGTCCCAAATGCCGGATATGCCTATGACCGAGGGGATAAGGTGCTCACCTGCCCGGTAAGTGTTACTGCCTTTGGTCCCGAAAGCTGTGAAAGTACAGCCAAATCGCAGGTTACGATTCCAGCCAAAGAAGTTGTTGTCGTACCCCTGTTATGTCGGCTGATGAATTGGATTGTCGCTTATTTAGTAGCGGTTACAGCCGGTATCCTTGTCGTATGTTATGTCGATGAGGTCTGTGATGCTACTGCTGATTCTGGTTTACTGGTACTAACGGCAATCATGGTGATGCTGAGTATTGCGTCTGTTGCCCTTTGGTATATGTATCGGAAAGGGGCTTGTCCACCCAAAACCTGTGATTGGTATGCGGTAGGCTGGTCTTCTCTGTTTACAATGGCTGCAACGGCTTTCTATACCCTGCATCATTGTGGGGGAAATAGCTGGATTGCTGCAGTAATCTTTTTCCTGATCGGCGGCTTCTTTGGATATCTGTGGTTCACTAAATGTGCAGTTAAGAGTCGGGCAATGGTATTTCTGCTCTACGTAGCCATTTTTGTGGTCGCCTCCTTGATTTCTATCTTTGCCGTAGCAGATAGCTTTTTAAGTTGAATGTAGAAAAATAATCCGCTGAGAGCGGGTTAAACTAAATACGAAAGCCTGTTCCAGTTGGAACAGGCTTTTCTCTTTGGCCTGCCAACTTATTTAAAGGATAAATGCGATCTTTACTATATGTGCTGACCGGAAGTGTTGGAGGGCCGAAATCTGTTTGATTGTTAATGATTATGTGATGGAACTCAGTCTGGAATATTTGGAATCTCTGGCCTTGCCTGCAGTATTTGAGCGGGGAGAGTCTTATTTTAAGCAGGGTAGAGTAGAAGAATTAATCGAAATTCCGGATAGCCGATTCGAAGGAACCTGCACAGGAACTCAGCTCTATCGACAACACATTGACTTGAGTGGGAATGAGTGGAAAGGCGCTTGTACTTGCCCCTATAGTGGAAAGGGGATTTGCAAGCATTTGGTCGCTGTCGGCCATGCTATTTTTCATCAAACCGCTTTTCTTTCAACTGAAAATACTGCACCCTTGGCGGGGAAATCCTTCCAAATTGATCCGGAATGGATTCGGAAGTCTATCGGCAGATTAAATCCAACTGAATTAGGAACTCATATTGCGGGCTATTCTACAGAACTGAATACCCTACTCAAAAAAAACGCAGTTGAAGATGCTTTGCGTCTCTTAACAGGAGTCTATGAAGGGATTCAGTCCCATACGCTGGCTGATCGTCAAACTGGAGCTTCCCCTTTTAGCGATCTCAAAGAGCTATTTTGCCGTGAAACCCGAAAAAAAGCCATCCCAACAGCTACCCGTAAATCTTGTATTGAATGGATCTTTCGCAGATGGGCAAAATATGAATCTGAATACGATGGCGTTTCGCTCGATCCCATTCGATATCAATTACCGCGGTTTCAATTGATCTTGATCGCCTTGGCTGCTGATATGGTCTCAGCCCATTTTACAGATATGAAACTCCAGGCATATGGAATCTCCCCGAAATCCATGCCAACGCTATTCTCCCACCTTCAGTTGTATTAGGGGACTGAGCGGAAAATCATTTTCTGCAATGAAGTATATCCCCGATTTCAGGTATGTGTCGATGTAACTCAATTGAGCAGATGTGCAGCGACGATTTGATCATAAATCTGTATCTTTGCAGCCTGAAATTGAAACTCGGATATATATGTTTGAAAAAAGCGGGATAGCGGACCACTTTAAAAGAAGGGTACGGAAGCGTGCTGAAAGCTCTCCTGCGCAAATATTCTTTCGAATCAACTTTGATGAGTGGGGGGCATTTTTGGTAGTGGAAGATAAAGAGGGCACTATAATAGTACCCGATTATGTCCATTACAGCGGTACTACTCGTGCGGTACTCCGGTCGCTTGAGCAATTGGTGGATCGGAATGCTTTTGTCATTAATTGGGAAAACCCAACGGGAAATATTTACCTGGGGGAGCACGAATTTCTCCTATGGCAACTCTTTGCCTGTGACAATGTGAAGGGCCCTAAAGGACAGATAATTTCCTTTGCCAAAGGTCCCGCAAAAATTGTGGTCAAGTTGGAAAAAAGCGAAAATAATCGCCTTACCAGCAAATTGACTGTAGAATACAAGAGTCAGCAACTGACTCGCTTACAAGTGCTATCCGAAAACCATGTGCTGTCAGGGAATACTGTTTATGAGATTCCGCCAATCGGTGAAGCCTATAACCAGTTTTCGCTATTTGAGACAGAATTCGCCACCGAAAATCTGGAGCAGTTTTTATCTCTCTTGTTTTCCTATGCGGAGCATGTCGAGCTGAGATATGAAGATTTTGAGGTAGTCGAGGGGGAAGAACCGATCCTGGTTAAGCCTTGTCTGATATTTGAAAAGGTAGATGAGGATAATAGCCTGCAGATGCGGGTTAGTCAGCAACTCCCCAATATCGGTTTTGATTTTCTGGAGCAATTTGATCTGTACAAGATTGCGGAGGTCAATGAAATGGAACGAGTGATTTCCGTGCGACCGATCCAGCAGAATGGAGGCCTGGCTGGAACATCAAAATTATTCCGGCTGCTGAAAAAGCACGCGCCCACAACAAGAGAGCGAAACGAACTCATTCGAGAGGATAATCGATTTATTATTCCAGAAAAAACGGCCTCCAGGTTTGTCTATGGCGAATTACCGGAATTACTGAATACCTTCGTCATATACGGCGCTGAAAAATTAAAAACTTACCGGGTACGGGCTGTTCAACCGAAGTTAGACTTTTCCCTGAAAAGTGGTATCGACTATTTTGAGGGAGATGCCTTCCTGGATTTTGACGGGGAACGAATAGCCTTATTCGATGCGATCAGCCAGTTGAATAAACAGAAGTTCTTGAAATTGAATGATGGTACCCATGCCATTATCAATCAGGACTACCTCGAAAAACTAGAGCGTATTTTTAAAAAGAATCGGAAGAAGGTGCGATTGTCCTTTTTCGATTTACCAATGGCTGAATCGCTGCTGACCGAAAAAGTCCAGGGGACTACTTTCGATAAGGCTAGATCCGTATTTGAGGGGTTTAATCACATTCGCTCACAAAAGACCCGCATTCCCGAAATTAATGCGACTCTAAGAAACTATCAAAAGGATGGGTATAAATGGCTTCGGTATTTACATAAGCATAAATTAGGGGGATGTCTCGCGGATGATATGGGATTGGGTAAAACCCTGCAAACGATCACTTTATTAAGTCGTGTGTATCCGGAAGAGCATGCTCCTTCTTTAATTGTGATGCCCCGGTCTTTGTTATATAACTGGCAGAATGAAGTCCAGAAGTTTAACCCCAAACTCACAACACAGTTGTATTATGGACAGGGCCGAAATTGGAAAAAAGCGAGTCAGGCACAGTTAATCCTGACCACTTATGGCACGATCCGAAATGATATCGACAATCTGCGGGAGCATACTTTTGCGTATGTAGTACTGGACGAATCGCAACATATCAAAAATCATCAGTCCCAAACGGCCCGGGCAGTAACCCTCCTCAATAGTAAGCATCGACTTGCTTTGAGTGGAACTCCACTTGAAAACAATCTGGGAGAGCTGTATTCGCTGTTTCGGTTTTTAAATCCGGCGATGTTTCGGTCGCTCAAGGATTTTAATCGCTACTATGCGAATCCCATTCAAAAAAATCATGATAAAGCTGTTATTACAGAACTACGGGCAAAAATTTATCCGTTCATCCTTCGAAGACTGAAGCAAGAAGTCCTAACGGAATTGCCGGATAAAACGGAGCAAGTGCTATATATCGAAATGTCGGATCAGCAAAAAGCACTGTACGAAGAGCGGCGCCTCTATTATCGGGAAACCATTCGAAGTGAAATAGAATCCAGTGGATTTCAAAAGGCCCGATTTGCGATTATTCAGGGACTCTCGGAACTGCGTCAATTGGCAACCGTTCCAGAGGCTCGTACAGAAGGTGTAATTATTTCCCCTAAGCTGGAAGCCTTAAAAGAACGGTTGGTTGAGGCGTTTGCGAATGGACATAAGGTGTTGATATTTGTCAATTTCCTGGCTGGAATAGAATCGATTAGCGAAACGCTGGATGAATTAGGAGTTGATTTTGTTTCGATGACCGGTGCCACGAGAAACAGGCAGGAGTTGGTAGACTATTTCCAAAACGAGCGGAAATGTAAAGCATTTCTCATGACCTTGAAAACAGGCGGTCTCGGTTTAAATTTAACGGCTGCCGATACGATTTTTATTTACGATCCCTGGTGGAATGTGGCATCAGAAAATCAGGCAATCGACCGTGCCCATCGAATCGGCCAAACCCGAAAGGTGATTAGTTATAAACTCATCACACGAGGGACAATTGAAGAAAAAATCATCCTCTTGCAGGAAAAAAAGCGCTCGCTGTTTGAAGACATTATCTCTTCAGACGGAATCGCACTCAAATCCCTCTCAGCACAGGATATTGATTTTATTCTGGAATAGCCTAAATCTCCTCCTCCCCATTACAACGAGTAAATCCTTATATGGCAGTATCAACCGAGTTATTGGAAATTGTAGATCAGAGCTTTACCAAAAAGCAACTGGAGCAAATCCATGAAGCGTTGATTATTCCTGTTGTAACAGCAAATCCTGATTTGCTGGACCTTTCAAGAGAATTTCGCCAGTATTATGCTTCGCTTGAAGCATCTGGAAATCTCCCCAAAGGACTTTACGTAGGGTTACTTGCAGGGCTTTATGCGGAGCCGCTGGCACTGGCCCGTTTTATGTCAACCCAGCCCGAGAGTTCTCAACGATTACTCAACTGGCTGGTATGGCGGGGATCCGCAACTGCCTTAGAGATGTATCGTGATTGGAATGTGCTTCCAGTAGTGAATGCGGGTGAGCAACCGGATAATCAGCCCTCCTTTTATTCTGCCCGACAGGAGTTGGATACTCCCTTTCTGATTTTTCCCAGCAATGTAAATCAGGTATATCGATTTAATCGACTGATTTTTCACCTTCCCTTTTCTCTGCGGAAGATGCTCCAGGCCCAGTATCCCAAACCGCGTGATTATGATTTGATACCTGCAAAACCGGTTTATCATACGGATCATGTGTATGCAGATAATGGTAAGATTTTGTCTGTATTGCCGCTGATAGATATGTATCACAGGCAGGGAAATATCAAGCTTACCCAGGCAGGGAAACCTCAGGCCAGTACGCTGGGGAAAATGCAAAAATCATTGCGGATTGATGAATATTTTGAACCATCAGAATCTGGGAAACTATTCTCGACTTTACGCACCCATCTCCTGGCAAGTCTTTGGCTGATGAAAGAGATCGATGTGAGTACGAAGGAGCCCGCGGAACAGATTCGAATGCTGTTACAGGAATTTCGGGAAGGCACTTATAACAGCATCACAAATTTATTGATTCATCTCAAAGGAGGAGGGCGATTAGGAGAAGAAACAGAAGAGTCTGTGGAATCCCGGCTCCTGGATTTACTTCCTGAAATGCCGATTGGTTCCTGGATTGATGCAGAACAGTTTTATACCTGGTTTTTATATCGTGGAATTGAGTTACGGCCGGTAAGCGTGGGAGATGCCCGACATTCACTTTATTTGATTTATCAGACGGAGCAGGGGCTGAATGATAAGATGTATATCGAACCTCATTTGTATGACGATGTACTGCTGAAACCGTTTATCAAAGGAACTTTCTTTTTATTTGCAGCATTGGGCTTAGTCGATGTTGCCTATGACATGCCGGATACCCAGGCGGTAGGAACGAGTTATGTTTCTCCGTTTGATGGGCTCAAATATGTCCGACTTACAGATTTAGGGGCCTATATTATCGGGATTCGAGATAGCTATTCCTTGCCTACTTCTCAACCTGTTGTATCTGTATTGTTATCGCCAGATGCGCTGCTTATTCGGGTTGAAGGTAAACAAGAGGGAGTATTACCGATTTTGGAAAACTTTGCGCGACGGATCAGTCAAACTCGATTTAAGGTAGATTATGAGTCTTTTTTAAAGGGATGTAGCGATGCCGCTGATATTGAAGCCAAGATTCGATTATTTGAGGAGCAAGTAGCAAATACTTGTCCGGAAAACTGGCATGCATTTTTTTCCGAAGTGCGCCGAAAGGCGACTCAGTTAAGCCCAGTACAGGATACGGTAGTATTTCGCTTACAAGAAAAAGACCGGGAATTAGCAGGATTGATTGCCCGCGATGAGATCCTCAAAGAGTTGGTTATCAAAGCTGAAGGGTTTCATATTATTCTGCAAAAAAGAAACTTATCCCGATTCAAAAATCGACTAAAAAGTTTCGGATACCTGCTATAAATGGGATTCCCTTATTGTCGTTTGATCTTAAGCACCTGGCCGATTCTGATATTATTACTGGTAAGGCCATTTAATTGCTTGATCTCACTGACGGGCACCTGATATTTTCTGTATAGCGAAAACAGGGTTTCACCAGACTTTACGGTATGCGTAGTCCAGGTTGAAGAACTAGCAGAGGGAACACTGGTAGTGGCTGGATTTGGACTATTATCTGCAATGGGTACTGAAGAAGTCGAAGACCCACCCGAAGGAGCCGAATTGGTATTACTGACTTGTAAGGGCTTATTGGGTAAAGAACTGGTTGCTTCTTGTAACAGGTCAGCCAGTTCATTTGAATTCATAGCCTGATGGATCATGCCGTCTGGTTTCACGACAAACATACCCGGCATAGATTTATGCGGAAAGGCTCGTTTGAGAAAATTAAGGTCATCTTCTCGCTCAATCAATAAATGCTCCCATGGCATTCGGGTACTGCTGGATTTGAGCACCTTTTCCCATTTGGATCGAATTTTATCGACTGAAACGCTCACAAAGCGTACGGGTTTCCCCTGATACGTTTGATGCATGGATTGCAGGGTGGAAATTTCGTACAACGATTTCGAGTTCCAACTTGCCCAAAAGAAAACCACCCAGGCCTGCTTTTGAGGCTGGTCTTTGAAATTGATGCATTGATCCAGGAATACCGGATATGTCAATGAAACATCAGGTGTATAATCTTGAGCAAATAAGTGGACCGAGCCGGAAAATATGGCAAGCAAGGCAAAAGTCTTGAACAGTTTGTTCATCATCATAAGCGTTTAGCACCAAGCCGCCTCTACACAATTCAAATATAAGATATTTTTTGTGCCAGACGAACTTGAGAAAGGATATACCTAAAATCCTATCATTTTTCCTGAGGACTGTACTGAGAATCTAACAAATACCCCATTCTCGATTTTACAAGTTTGTACAGCTGAAGTGGTGTGAATTTGCGCCAGGGAAGTTCATCAAGCACAGGACTCCAATAGAAATACGAAGAAATCTGATAATGTTCCATCTCTTCCTGAATTTCTTCCCGAGCCCGAAGTATGCTGATCCACCCATCCCCTAATTCTTCCTGAAGGGCATGATAATAGTCATCTCTGTCCAGATAAATGTGAAACACATTCTCACAGATCAGAATGAACTGGTTAATTCCCTGGTCGATCAAATAAGTTAAGCAATTTTCCCCCAATAATTTATAGTCATTTTCAAATAAGTCATTCCACTCCCCAAACAGTTCAATAACGGCAAATCACTTTTCATAGTCTGCAAAAAGTATTTTTACCAATAAACTTTCCGAACCGATCTGATCCCAAAGTGGATGAGCAGGAATTCTATTGATAGAACGATCAAAGTAGAAAAGATTATGTTCTACCTGATGAAAAGGGGAGTACACATCTGTTTCGTGCGAATAATTGGCCAACCAGCCAAAAAAAGGTTCTATATGGTGAAGTGGACGTGCCATTATGCATTTTTGCCATTAATCCCTAAATTTAGCAACCTTATTGCGAGGAAAAAATATGAAGCACGTTTAAATCTTGCCAGAAAGGCGACAAAACTTCCCGGGTATTTTCCCGTTTAACATGAGCCCTTTATAATTCGGGGTAACGGAGAAAGTTTGATTAAGGTGACTTTTCTTTCGCCAATAAGTCAGATTCTCAGGGCGTTACATCAATCTGTCCTAAACATTATGTAGGACAGGCTCGTAATTGAAAACAGCTATGATTATCAGGAAAATATCTTTATCTGCTTTGATCGCACTTTCATACGGCTTTTTGATGGCTCAGTCGGGCTATCAGGTCGATACGATCCTGACGTTCAGCAGTAACCATATGGATTTGAAGATCGATATCCCGGTCGGAGAGATTCATATGGGGTCTTCTAATATATGTGGGGCAAGTGTATCACGGGTTTTGACACCCAATACTCAGATTCACCATAAAGTAAATACAGCTACAGATCCCAATGGAAACCTGAGGAGATGGGTAACCTATGATCACCCTGAGGTGCGTAGGCAACAAACAAATTCAGCACTTGCCCGGACTTCTGCCAGTAATCTGGAACTGTCCACTTCATTAAATGATACGGAAGTTTCTTTGGGAGATTCATACAAAGCTGAATATTTACCTGATCCCTCCATGTCCACGTCATTGTATGTGGATTTGGGAGTGGGAGCTTCCCGGCTGGATCTTTCAGGATTAAGTCTTACAGGGGTTGATATCAATTCGGCATTTTCTGATGTATTGGTTACCTATTCCAATCCCAATCTGGTAAGCATGGAAAAAATGGACATACATGCGGCTAAGGCTAATGTTGTCCTCAAAAACCTGGAGTATGCCCGGGCTGAAATGATTACCATTCAGAATGATATGGGAGAGACCAAGTTGATAATCGGAAATGGTTATTTTCCAAAATCGACCTTCTATATTCAGGCTGGAGTGGGAAGTTGTACGTTAGTCATACATAAAAAACAACCCGTTCAAATAATTCTGAGAAAAGGCTTTTTCTCTGCATTAGAATTGCCAGAAAGCTATCAACTGATGAGTAAAGGTGTGTATGCCAATGAGGAGTTTATCAAAAATCCGGAAAAGGGAATCAAGATTATTTGTAATATTGACTTTGGTAATATTTCGGTCATCGAAAACCAGTAGCCGGAATTTATAAGCACATCCATCATCCATGTCAGAGCCTTTTTTACGGATAGATTCAGTTTCCAAAAAATATGAAGATCACCTGGCGGTAAATGCGGTTTCACTCGCAATACCTAAAGGATCGATATATGGGCTGCTCGGCCCTAATGGTGCCGGGAAGACCTCTATTATTCGAATGATCACCGGAATAACAGCGCCTGATTCCGGGCGTATTTTTTTTGATGGAGAAATCCTTAACCCTCAACATACGCGACGAATAGGCTATATGCCTGAAGAGCGGGGGCTATACAAAAAGATGAAAGTCAAAGAGCAGATTGTTTACCTGCTCACCTTGAGAGGCCTTAGGAGAGGAAAAGCTCGCGCCGCCGCTGATATATGGCTGGAAAAACTGGAATTGACAGCTTGGGCAAATAAAAAAACAAGCGACCTTTCCAAGGGGATGCAACAAAAAGTTCAGTTCATCTCCACCGTAGCCCACGAACCCAAATTGTTGATCTTAGATGAACCGTTTTCCGGACTGGATCCGGTCAATACACAAGTGATTGAAACTGAAATTCGACGCTTGCGGGATCAGGGGACTACCCTTATTTTTTCCACTCACCGAATGGAGCAGGTTGAAGAACTCTGTGATTATATCGCTTTGATGAACCGGGGCCAGGTGATGCTCGAAGATGATATTGGGACTGTTAGGCGGCGATTTCAGAAAAATATATACCAGATTGAGTTTGATGGAGATAAGGCACATTTGAAAAATATACCTATACTCAAGTGGCTCAGTTTGGGAGATTCATCCGGAGAGTTGATGTTGCCAGAGGGAGAAAGCAACAAGGCGGTCATGCATGCATTGGTGGAAAGCCCGGTGGCTATCCGGCGCTTTGAACACCATCTCCCGCGACTCAATGATATTTTTATTGAATTGATTAGTAAAGACAAACAAGACTCTGCCCCGAATAAAGAGGTAGAACCTCCCGCAGTAGAAGTTCCCCTTCCCTCCATATCAGAATCAGAAGATCAATTGGACTCAAACTCATGAGCAAAACCTGGATTATATTTGAACGGGAATACTTGAATCTGGTCAGGAAAAAATCCTTTCTCCTGAGTACTTTTTTGGTACCGCTGGGCTTTGCCATGTTATTTGGTATCCAATTCCTCTCCATGCAAGTCGTGGAAAAGGAAAATTACCTTGTATTGATTCAAGAACAAGATGATGGCGTAAATACGATTTATGAAAAACTAGCGGAAAGTAGTTCTGATGAAATCACTTTCCAACTCATAGACGTACAGCTCGACAGCTTGAAGGATCGAATGACCAAGCAGGAAAATGAAGCCGTTTTAATCCTGCCACAAGAACTAAGTATCCAAAAATCGAATCCTTCCCTTGCATTTACTTTATATAGCGGAAAAAACCTGAGTGAGCCGGTTGTGCGGAAAATAGAAAACCGGGTACGGGAGGCAATCCGAACATACAAGATTCAGGAAGCGGGGCTTACGGAAGCGAAAATGGATGAAATCGCCTTTAGTGTAAAGGCAAATACGATAAAATGGACGGGCGAAGATTCTCAAACGACGAATGTCTTTTTGGCAAGTGGGATAGGTTTCGGGGTATGCTTTTTTATGTATATGCTGATGGGGATTTATGGCTCGATATTGATGCAGGGAGTCATAGAGGAGAAAGCCAATCGGATCGTAGAAGTAATTGTTTCTTCAGTTCGGCCCTTTAATTTGTTATTAGGCAAAACGATCGCGATTGCCTCAGTAGGCGTCACGCAGTTTTTGATTTGGATGATCTTGTCGGGGGGGATCTTGCTTGTGCTAGCGCCACTTATGGCCGGGCAAGTAGATCCGGATACCCTTGCCTCTCAACCGGGAGGAATGGATGCAGCTGAAGCCGAGTCGATGGTTCAGGAAATCATGATGGGAATTGAACAGTTTGATTGGACTGTATTATGGTTTTTTCCTCTGTATTTTCTCGGCGGATTTTTCTTGTATGGATCGTTGATGGCTGGTGCCGCTTCAGCCGTAGATAATGTACAGGATGCGCAGCAGTTTGCATTCCCCATTACAATTTTGATGATTTTGCCGATTCTCTTTGTCTGGAATATTATTCAGAACCCCAATAGTAGTTTCGCGATTTTTTCCTCGATGTTTCCTTTTTTCTCGCCGATGGCTATGCTGGTACGAATGTCCCTGACAGAAGTGCCCTGGTGGCAAGTATTACTTTCCCTTATTATTTTGATTGCAAGCTTCCTGGCTTGTATCTGGGTAGCAGCTCGAATCTACCGGACAGGGATATTGATGTACGGAAAAAAACCTTCTGTTCGAGAATTATTCCGATGGATTTCTTATAAGTAAAAGGGATCTGCTTTTTGTTCTTTCTCTTTTGTCTTTTTCATTCGTATTTTTCGGAATGGCAGAAAAAGACTGGAAAAACCAGCTGACGCAAATTTTAGAACGCCTCAGCCTGTTAGAAGAAAAATATGAAGGACTTGGGCAAGATATGCTTTCCTACCTGGATGGCTTGTATTACTCCAATGGATTGACTTATTGGGAATACATACACCTCGATAGCTTATTGGGGTTGCAAATGCCGCGCACTCCTTTTAAAGATGAAATCATTTTCATCACCTATCACCAAATTACAGAGCTACAGTTCAAGTTGATCAAATTGGAGTTAAGCCGCCTGATCGGACTGGATGAGGAGGAAAAACCCTGGATGTCGTTGGCAAATTGGTATAAGCATGTCGGGCGGATGATCAACTATTTCAAGCATCTCTGTCATAGTTTTGACATCATGTTGACGGGGATGGAGCCTGATGAATTTCGGAAATTCCGAATGGCCTTATTGCCAGCTAGTGGGTTCCAGTCAGCACAGATTCGGCATATTGAAATCATGAGTACAGGGCTCTATAGCCTTACGGGTGAGTTTGAGGGAGTGGCGAAGGAGGCTTCATTGGCAGAAATGTATCCCCATATGTATTGGAAACGCGGTGGAATCGATCTGGAAACAGGAGAAAAAACGATGACACTCAAGCAGTTTGAAGCGCATTATGATGAAGCCCTGCTGCGAATGCTCAATGAATACGAAGAACATAACCTGGCCTACCTTTTCTCACAATTACCAGCAGAAATGCAGGAAGATGAGCGATTGCGAAATATGCTGAGGGAATACGACCAGTATGTCAATGTATTCTGGAAACTCAGTCATCTCTCAGCCGCAGCCCGGCATTTGGTCGCAAAAGGAACTGATATTGATGCAACGGGGGGAACCAATTGGAGAAGTTTCCTTCCGCCACGCTATCAAAAGGTGATATTTTTTAAATCTCTCTGGACCCCTGAAGAATTGGATAATTGGGGTAGGGAAGCTGTTATTCAGCATTTTCGCGATGCCGTATCCAAAGACTGGATGCGAAATTGACCTAACTCAGACTATTATGAAAGCCTACTTGCCACTTGTATGGATGATCGTTCTCTCTCTTGGAGGATGTCAGGAAGCAGAGACTCCGCCTCCAGCCCAACCCAATTTTGTATTTATTCTGGCCGATGACCTGGGATGGACAGATTTGAGCAGCTACGGAAGTTCTTTTTACGAGACCCCGAATCTTGATCAGTTAGCCGCTGAAGGAACTCGTTTTACGCAGGCGTATGCGGCCTGCCCTGTTTGCTCGCCTACCAGAGCCAGCATTATGACTGGAAAATATCCGGCTCGCCTGGATATTACGGACTGGATTCCCGGAAGACAAGCTGTGAGACCGGGCTTACCAGAAGACCGGTTTGTTCCGCAGCCTTTTCGCCTCGAATTACCACTTGAGGAAATCACCATTGCCGAAGCCCTGAAAGCATCAGGTTATACGACCTGCTTTGTAGGAAAATGGCACATGGGAAATGATTCGATCTATTGGCCCGAAAATCAAGGGTTTGATTATAATATCGGCGGCTGGAGTAGGGGAGCGCCTACCGGGAAAAAGTCGGCAACCGAAGGGGGCTATTTTACGCCTTATCAAAATCCTCGACTGAAAAATGGGCCGAAAGGAGAATACCTGACGGATCGTTTGGTAGATGAATCTCTCCAGTTTTTGGAACGACATCAGGAAAATCCTTTTTTACTCTATTTGTCTTTTTATACCGTTCACAATCCTATGCAGGGAAAAACGGATAAAGTAGCTAAGCATGAAGAGCGGTCAAAAGCCCTGGGCGTAAAGGAAGAAGATCGGTTTGATACAGATAAAGACTGGATCAAAAAAGCGCCTAAGGGTAATTTTAGAGAACGAACCGTACAAGACCATGCGATTTATGCAAGTATGGTCGAAAGCATGGATGAAAACATAGGCCGTGTACTAGATAAACTCAAAAGCCTGGGGCTGGATGAGAATACAGTCGTATTTTTTATGTCTGACAATGGAGGCCTTTCGACCTCGGAGGGTTCGCCAACTACAAATGCGCCATTGCGAGCCGGAAAAGGGTGGCTCTATGAAGGAGGGATTCGGGAGCCCATGATTATCAAATGGCCACAGGAAATGCAGCAAACTGCTGTTTGCGACTACCCTGTCACGAGTACGGATTTTTACCCAACTATCCTGGAAATGGCAGGGGTTGAGGAAAATCCGATCCAGCACCCGGATGGAAAAAGTATGACCTCCTTGCTAAAAGGAGAAATGCCGGACATTGAGCGAGCCATTTACTGGCACTATCCGCACTATAGTAACCAGGGGGGAGAGCCGGGATCGGCGATCCGAAAGGGGAAATATAAACTCATCGATTTGCTGGAAGAAGATAAGATTGAATTGTACGACATCGAGGCAGATCCCGGAGAGACGCATGACCTTGCAGGAGAAAATCCCGGAAAAAAAGCAGAACTCAAATCGCTATTGGACGATTGGCGAAAAACCATGAAAGCCAAAATGCCAGAACCGAATCCCAATTACGAACCCAAGACGTTATAGCACCTTGTTAAAACGAGAAGCCTCACGATTGAAAAATCAACGTGAGGCTTTTCGATTACCGTGTCGCGGGGAATTCTTTATTTCATTTGGCTGGCTACTTCCTCGCACATGAGTTGGTAGTATGAACCTTCTTCCAGTTTTGATCGGAGATACACTTCGTACAAGATTACCTGATTATCGCCAATCTCGGAGGGCGCAAATTCCGATTTAAAGTTTTTATAAGCAGCTTTAAGGAATACATTCTTTCCTTCTTTGGCAGCGGTATTAAGCCGCATGACAATTTCCAAAAACTTCTTGGCTTTTCCATAGAAATCATCGCGTAAAAAGTGTCGAAATGTTTTTTTCAAGGCTTTGAACCGAGATTCTGCATATTTATAATCTCCAGCTTCATAGCTATTGACGATTTCAAAAATCAAGATATAAAAGCGGAGCTCTTCGTCCAGAAGCAAAAACCCTTTATGCGCTACGATTTTTCGGATCAATTCTTCCGCTTGCGAGAAACGATCCTGACTGAAATATTGATCGGCCAGACTGATCAGGAGAAAGAGCTCATTTACA
>CAYGTH010000091.1:0-19011 GCA_964352745.1 uncultured Bacteroidia bacterium | reverse complement strand
CCCGAGCCGGTTGATTCGATTCCGCAAGCCTCCCATGCGATTAGGCCTGATTCCATTCTACCTGACAAAGGAGATCCTCCCCAACAAAAACCCCGAAGAAAACGCAAAAAAAACAAGCCCCAACCCTCTTCTGACGAATCCAAGCCCTAGCCCTATGTCCTTTTTCTCCCGAGTTCTGCCGGTTACCGAAATGTTGTGCCTGATGCTTTTTCTCTGTTTGTTCAGTCCACAAGCTGTCTGGGGGCAACCTGTAGCAGCGCAGCGTCTGGCAGATTTGGATTTCCTGCTGGATTCGATGACTGTTTCTATTCCCGGCCTGGAAGATAGTTCCGACGTTTCATTTAGTTCAGTTCCCCTTCACGATGTATTTCGGGTAATTGGCAAAACGCATCAAATCAATCTTTATATTGAAAACCAGCATAATGAATTGGTAACCAATGCTTTTACCAAAGAACCTGTCAAGAATATCCTCCTGTTCCTCTGCAAGAAATTCAGCCTGAGTATTGAGCCTACTGGTACCATTCTACATATAGTGGCTTATGTTCCTCCCAAGCCTCCCCCTCTTCCGAAAGTGGAAAAAGCCCTCAACATTACCTACACTAATGATCAGTTGTCTTTTGATTTAGAACGGGATACGCTTTCAAGGGTACTCCGCCGTATTTCGCAACTAACCGGCAAAACACTTGTCCCGGCGCCCGGTGTGCCCGAATTACTCACCGGTTATATACCGCCCTCTCCAGTCGGGGAAGCGGTAAGTAATTTATTTCTCATGAATGGAGCCTTTGTTGAATCGGCAGACAATGGCCTCTTTATTAAGCCCCTTTCTTTTGTTCAGGCCAATCGACCAGACGCTACTCCCGGCCGGGCCGGGCGCAATTCCACTGGAAAAGAATCGGCAGATATTATCCTGAGTAAGGATGCTTCTGGCATTAGCCTCAATGCTCAGGACGTTCCTTTGTCAGCAGTGATTCAACGTCTTTTCACGGAAACCGGCGAAGATTATTTTCTATATGGCAAACTGGATGGAACCGCAACTGTCCATATACAGGAGGCAGATCTCGAAACTATATTGACCTACCTGTTTGAGGGCACGCCCTACACCTATCGCCTGGATGAAGCCGTTTACATGATCGGAGAACGGAACCGGGAAGGGTTTCGGACTTCTGCTATAGTCAAACTTAAATACCGCCCGTCTGAACAGGTAATTGACTTGATTCCTGCCAGCCTTACAGAAGGGGTTACCCTTACGGAATACATAGAACTCAATCGGATTATTTTGAGTGGCGGTCTGGAAAAAATCAATCAGATTACCCAATTTATTCAAGAGATAGACCGCCCGATTCCCATGGTAAAAATCGAGATGATGGTCATTGATGTGAACATCAACCGCAGTTTGCAGGCGGGCTTGAGAGCCGGATTGCTGGGAGCAGGAGACAGCCTCAGTGGGGGTAAATCTGTCTTACCTGGCATTGACTATTCCCTGAGTGGAGGAGACATCAATGACATTATTTCTACGGCCAATATCCCTTTTCTGAACAATATTGGCACGTTGAACAGTAATTTCTATTTGCAGGTAAGTGCTCAGGAGTCCCGGGGCAATATCAAGGTAATCACCCGCCCTGTGATCTCCACACTGAACGGTGTTGAAGCCAGCCTCACGATCGGAGAGACCCAGTATTTTAAACTCCTGACCAATACCACAACAGCAGCGGCTGTAAATCCCATTACCCAGGTTACCGAGGCATTTCGGGAAATCGCCTACAATACCTCTCTTTTTGTTACGCCCTATATTTCAGATGATGACATGGTCACCCTGCAACTCACCCCTAATTTCACAACCCCTGGTACTCAAAACGACCCTTCGATTCCCCCGACGCTGCAAACCCGGGAATTTAGCTCTACGATCCGGGTACGGAACGGGGAGACAGTTGTATTGGGCGGGCTGGATCGGGAGTCCAAGAGTTCAAGTTCGGAAGGCATTCCTTTCCTCAGCAGGATTCCTGTGTTGAAATGGATTTTTGGCAATAACATCCGAAATAAAAACAAATCCTCCTTAGTGATTTATATCACCCCAACTATCTACTATAACTGATATGATGAAGCTACTGGATCCCTATTGGTGGCGGGGGATGGACCGTTTTGTGAGCATGGAAATCCGGAACGGACCCGATGGGCCCAGCTATCGCATGGTTGATATCCAGCACAGGCAGGGAAGCCTGATCGTCCGGGAAACATTTGAGCCCGATACCTGGGAGTCCGTGTTAAGTCATCTGACTGCCCACTCACACCTTCCCATTTTATTGGATATTTCCGGCTCCTATGTGATGGAAAAAGTATTATCTGGTACTGCTGGAGATGTTTTTCAGGCATTTGGTATTCGACGTGAACAGGCGGAACAGTTCCATGCTCAGCATCTGTTTCAAGACCAACCTCATCCTGTAGGCGCTATGATTCGACAGGATCAGTTGTCCACCCTGTTGGAGGCCTTTGGCCCCCAACAAACACGAATTATTTCCCTGAACTTAAGCCCTGCGATCGGCCTTCACCTACTCCCTCAAATCCTTAGCCTAAATTCCGAAACAGCGGCCTATTTGGATATACGGGACAGCCGGTATTTCCTCCAAAACGGTGTTCCCAGTCTGCCGACTGATCCTCAACAGGCTCAGATAATCAATTATCATGATCAGGCATCAGGGTATGGAATCGAAGCTGAAAATCTGGTTCTCGTAGCGCACGCACTGTCGTATCTCTACCTTGACTCCTCAGGAGTTTCGCCGCAAATCGATCTACAGGCAGCCGAATACCGTCGCAGAAACAACTGGCTAAAGTCCCTTGCCGTTAGTAGTCTACTCGCAGGCATGTTTCTCCTTATCATGCTCATCAGTCAGATTTGGTATCAGTTTGAAGTCGGAAAACTAGCGCGAAAATACCAGGCCTCCTCCACGACCTTGGATACTATTCGAAGTAATAGAAGTATGATCATTGAGCGGGAAGCAACGGTAAAGCGGCTGGTTTCCAGTACGCTCAAAAGCAGCCAGATCGCATGGATTCTGGATCAGATTTCAATCAAGCGTCCTCCTGAAATCGCTTTCACCGGGTGCTGGTTTCAGCCGAATGAGGAACAGTTGAAACGCCTGGATGCCGAAGAACAGAAAGGGCTGGATCTTGCAATCCGAGGTACTGCTCAGGCTTCCGAAGAGATTTCCGCATTTACCCTGACCCTCGAACAACTCCCCTGTATAGCTTCCCTCGAAATTCATCGTTCCGGGTATGTGTTCCGAAGAGAAGAGTTCGAATTTGTTTTGTTCATTACCCTAAGCCCCTCTTGATGATTGCCCGAATCCTCGCCCATACATACGGCTTATATTACCTCCTGGCGGGCGTGGTATTGCTGGTGTTATTTGGACTACTTGCCATGCAAAACGTTTCCCGGCTGGCCGGCCGATATGTTCAACTGCATCAGCATGTGTACGAAATTGAGCATGCGGATGAGATTCTGCTCGATCAGCAAGTAGCGCTTAAACAGTTGGATATGCAACTGACACGTCTTAGACCCAATCGAATTCAGCTTCGGAACCACAATCACTTTGTCCAGTACACCAGTTCGCTTTGTGATGCCCATGAGGTTAAGCTCGTGGCCTTGCCACATGAAACGATAGAGGCTCAGGGGGCCTATCAGGTAGCACGCATTTCGCTCTCGCTGGAAGGTTCTTTCCACGACCTGCTTCAGGTATTGCATACCCTTGAGCAAGAAGACAGGGTTGCCAGTATCCAGACCCTGGAAGTGCGGATTGAGGAAGTCAGACGAGGCTTACGGGCTACCCGTTATTTGATTATGGATGTGGTCGTAGCGAGATTGGTTTGATGGGGGAGGAGAGGAGTCAGGGGGCAGGAGTCAGGAGAGGGAAGAAAGAAGAAGAAAGACAGAAGACGGAAGACCGGAGAAGGATTGTCGATCATATTAGTCATTACATCATACTTATCTACTACTCATGATAGCCTACAATGATATGAATATCAAAGGTGTTGAAATGGTTCTCCCCTGGTGTATCTCTGCTATTGTTCCAGTAAAGCGACTTAGGCTGCTTTTGAAGCTATTGCGACTTTTTTTCGCAAAAAGGGTATCCGCTCAAGCAATTGAGGATTACTGCAAACATGAGGTAAGTCTCGCTCGGGATGCCTCAGGCTATTTTCCTTCCCTATCTCTTTCCTACTTTTTTAGAAAAAGTAGGGCAAAAAGCGCAGAAGCCAATGCAACGCGCAGGCCTCCCCCAATTCCCGATGGCTTCTGCATCGCCGACCCGCCTGGGTGGGAAAGAAGAAAGGGGAAAGAAAGAAGAAGGAAGAAATGATTTTGTTGTTGACAGACGCCTATCTGCCAAATGCTTCAATCGAAGATTTTCAAGGCCTCGTCCCCCACGCGTAGGGGGAAACAGCTTCCAATCTAAGATCACCTCTATCAGTCAGCTATTTCTCACGCACTCATCCGTTGTGCCTCTGGAACACGAGTTTTGAAATTTATTATTCTATTGGTCTCATAAAAAAGATGTGATATGTCAGCAATTTCATTCAAAAGATTCCTCGCGATTATACTGGTTATGTGCCTGGTGGGAAGTTGTTCTGAATTTTTATCGCCGGATGCTTCGGAGGTATCCTTGCAGATCAATAGTCCAGCTGATTCCTTATTCAGCCAGGTAGTACCCCTGAGCTTCTGGTGGGAAGCAGATCGCCTGGCTGAAGCCTATCGACTTCAGGTCGTATCGCCTGATTTTACGGCACCTGTACTCATTTTGGATACCCTATTAATCGACAATCGACTCGATTTGGATCTGGCAGAGGGGCTGTATGGCTGGCGGATCCGGGCTGAAAATGAGGGGTCCGTCTCTCCTTATGTTACCAGAACATTAATTTTGGATGATACCCCACCCCTCCCAGCCTTGGCCTTATCGCCAGTAGACTCGGCTACGGTAACAGATCCACAATCCCTCATTTTGACCTGGCAAAGTCAGGACTTCCCCCTTGCCGGTCAGTCTTTTTCGGTAAGCGATAGTGTGTATCTCTATCAGGTCCTGGGGACTACCCGTTTACCAGTGGGTCGTTTTTTTCGATCATTTGGAGAAAGTAAACAAGTAGAAGTGGGAAATATTTTGGGTATACAAAACGCAAGCTATATGTGGGAAATTCGCAGCTTCGACCTTGCCGGAAACGCTCGAATCAGCCCTTCCTATTATTTCTTCCTGCCTTGATATTATTCCACATCCAAAACAGTTCCTGCTTCGAAATTAAGAATTTGTTTTTTTTCTTATGAATGCTTGACAATTATCCGCAGAATTGCAATATTGAACACTCAATCTAAATTCTTCATTCACGTTTGCACGCTTTTGACCTTTAGGTGAACACGCCTTATGAGTCTTGTATGTTTTTTCTGATTCCTGGCAGGATCAGCGAACGGTTATCTGGTTTTCTATTTATTATCATTAACAGCAATCACAGCTTACGAGCTTTATTGACTGTTTCGAGATATTTCTGTCCAAAATGGACCTGATAAAGCTTCCGGGATATTTTTCCCGGAGTCGATCGCATGTATTTTCTCCAACTTCTGAGATTTCAGCAGTTGGATATTCGTATGATTCAATGCATAATTGATCTACCATATGGATAATGTCTGATTTCTGACAATCAGCAACCATTACCTTATGCTTGAAAAAGCATGATTCTCTGTGCAACCCCAAGCCTTGACATAATGATGAAATCTAATCCTGTCGCCCTCCCATTATTGCCCCTGATCTTGTTGTTTTGTGGCATAATTTTTTCACCAACTGTCTCTGCTCAAAGCCCGCCAACTCCCAGTCAATTGGCATTCATCGTAGAATCCTTACAGGGACCTGACTTATTGTTGCAGCTGGGTGCCGGGGGACAAATTGATTCCAGCACCCTATCTCGTGCAGGAATTGCCATTATGACGCTTTCGGACCTCAGCCAAGTCGATAGCATTCACCTCAAACTGGGCACCACCTCTGGGGGAAATGAACTTTTCCAGCAGGCTTTTTCGCCTTCTGCTCTGAACGCTCCCAATCCCCATCAGGCTTATCGTCGTATTGGGGATAAATGCATCATCCGGTTGGGCCTTTTTTCTTTGACGGATTTTGATGTCTCGACCCTTTACCTCGAAGCGCAAACAGAAAATTCGACGGGCACAATGGGTACCGCAAGTAGTGTTACCTACACACCCTGATCCTATTTTTTTGAACAATTTCCTGGTAAGCGTTTGAGTCCTTCCTATCCTGTTATCTTATGAAAATCCCAGCCCGAATCCTTAGTACTAACGGTGTTCTGATTTTCCTGCTTCTGATCAGCAGCAGTTCCCTTTTGGCAGATCCGCCAAAGGAGGAAAAACATCCCCCGCATCTGCCACCGCCAGCTCCCATGGGTACGGTGCAGGTGAGTTCCCAGGTGGGTCAAACCACTGATGATGTGCTGGAAGACAAAGGCGATGGCTCTCAATATGTATTTACAGCTGACATGGTCTTAGCCGAAGATGGTTCGGATGATAAATGGAATGGGATGCGCTTTGATGGAATGAATGTCCCACAGGGCGCAACCATCCAGTCTGCCTATATACAGTTTGGGGTATCGGGCAGCAGCAGCGGAACCGCCAACCTGAAGATATGGGGCGAAATGAGCACAGATGCTGCCGAGTTTTTATGGACAAGTTATGGCGTTTCCAACCGCAGTAAAACCTCAGACAGCGTAGCCTGGTCTCCTCCCAACTGGCCTACAACCGGTGTCCAGGGTACAGATCAACAGACACCCGACCTGAGTGATCTGGTTCAGGAAATCGTTGATCAATCCGGCTGGGTCTCCGGCAATGCCATGGCATTGTTTGTAGAGGGAACGGGTACCCGATGGGCGCATGCCTATCAGGGATCTTCCACTTTGGCCCCGATCCTATATGTTACCTATCAAACTACGGGGACTCCTCCTTCAGCCGTTGCATCTGCCACCCCAACTTCCGGCACTGCCTCGCTTGCTGTCAGTTTTACCGGGAGCAATTCTACCGATGATGGAAGCATCGCGAGTTATGCCTGGGATTTTGGAGACAGCAATAGCAGCAGCACCGCTGACCCCAGCCATACCTATACTACAACAGGCAGCTTCTCGGTCAGTTTGATCGTTACAGATAACGAAGGAGATAAGGATACGGCATCGCTTACCATTGAAGTGAACTCCGGGGTGAATCCTCCCACAGCTGTTGCCTCTGCTACCCCTACCTCCGGAACAGCAGCATTAGCCGTCAGTTTTACCGGAAGCAATTCTACTGATGATGGCAGTATCACAGCTTATGCCTGGAACTTTGGAGATGGTAGTTCCAGCACCAGTGCCGATCCCAGCCATACTTATACCACAGCAGGTAGTTTTACCGCACAATTAATTGTTACCGATAATCAAAACAATAAAGATACCGCAACGGTGGCCATCACAGTCAGTAGTGCGGGCGATGATCCGATAGCTGTAGCAGCCGCTACACCCCAACATGGTACGGCCAGTCTGAGTGTCAGCTTTACCGGCAGCAACTCCACAGATGATGGGAGCATTTCTGCCTATGCATGGGATTTTGGTGATAGCAATTCGAGTAGCAGCGCTGACCCCAGTCATACCTACACAACAGCAGGATTGTATGTTGTGCAGTTGATTGTAACGGACAATGACAGCAACTCGGATACAACCCAGCTTGTGGTGAATGTGGATAGCGGATCGGGGCTGACTCAGGTCAATTCCCAGCCTGGACAAACCACCGATGATGTACTCGAAGACAAAGGGGATGGCTCTCAATATGTCTTTACTTCCGATCTTGTAATGGCAGAGGACGGCTCAGATGACATCTGGAATGGCATGCGTTTCGATGGAGTAAATGTCCCACAGGGCGCAACGATTCAATCCGCCTATATTCAGTTTACTGTCTCGGGAACCAGCAGCGGTACAGCCAATTTAAAGGTCTGGGGAGAAATGAGCACAGATGCAGATGAATTTCTCTGGACTGGCTATGACATTGCCAATCGAAGTAAGACAACTGACAGCGTAGCCTGGTCGCCTCCCGACTGGACAACCGTTGGCGCGCAGGGAGCTGATCAGCAAACCCCTGATCTGAGCAGTTTGATTCAGGAAATTGTAGATCAGTCCGGCTGGGTGTCGGGCAATGCCATGGCCCTCTTTGTAGAAGGGACTGGCACCCGATGGGCGGAGGCCTATGAAGGTTCTTCCACCCTCTCTCCCAAACTCTATATCACCTATCAAAACGGAGTTCCTCCGGTGGCTGTCGCATCGGCCAGTCCCCTTGCAGGAGTAGCTCCGCTGACCGTCAGCTTCACCGGCAGCAACTCTACCGATGATGGCAGCATCAGCGCCTATGCCTGGCAGTTTGGCGATGGGAAGACCAGTTCCTCAGCCGATCCCACACATACCTATACCAAGGAAGGGAGCTATTCCGCTATTCTTTCTACCCTTGACAATGTTGGGCTCGTGGATAGGGATACGGTGGGGGTTGTCGTCTCACTTGAAGGAAGTGGAGAAATTGATGAGGATCTTGTTTTGATTGGAGATAGTTTATTTGGACCGGCAAATAGGCGGAATCTGAAAATGGAGATTGATCAGAACTCAGGCAACATCGTGTGTGTGTGGTTGGAAAGTGAAGACTCTCTAGCTCTAGCTGCATATGAAGTGAAAATGGCGATCTTCGATTCTACTTTTTCGCTTATTTCAACACCAGGGATTTCTTGGCCGTTACTTATTAGCGATGAAGCTGGTTTGATATTTGGAAGCTATAGTGTCGCGCTGGATATTGATCCATCTACTGGAGATATTGCTGTAGCATGGATGTCATTTGACGAATTGTTGAACGGTCCTAGGTCGTACTATCGAAGGTATCTTGGCTCGGGTGCTCGAAAATTTTATACCTGGCCATTGGATCCTCTTCATTTGGGTCTCCCCAGCTATTTTATTGATGAGACCTTCGAAGGTTTTCCCACTCCTCCACCAACACCCCCGACAACTGACGATTTAAAATGGCTTGATATTGTTTACGATGATTCAAGCCGCTTGTATTATGTTTTATCAGATGGGTTTCATTTTTACGTAAACAGGGTGGATGGGCAAATTAATGACGCTCGTCTTTATTCAGATGAAATTGTAGATGACTGGGGAAATAGTGACTATGTAGAATACTATCCTGGCAGTATTGATTGGGGGCCTCAAACTGGATTGGTGATCATTTACAACGTAAAAGAAGAGGATCCGCAGTATATGCCAAGACGACATTTTGTCGCACTTCAATCATGGAGTAATAGTTTAAGTCTTTTACAAAGAAAGATAGTTTTAGAGGAAGACTCCCCGTTTGAAGAAGTATTTGTCAGTTTTATTCCCAATTTCATTTATGACGTTCAGATTAATCGTGAAAATGGATATATTCTCACTACCGGAACTAGTTTTACGAATGAAAATAATCAAACAATATTATCAGCGCGAGCTAGAATAAGCCAATTTGACTCCAATTCATTATTGACCAGTATTGTTGATCCATTTAGTATAACGGAGAATCATGAATCTGTTAGTACACTGCTATACATATTATCTCCAGGATTATTCATAGACCAATCGGATAGTTTGGCATTTACTTATCAAGACATCAAAGGTGTTGAAACGGAGAATTCTAATTTTGATACGCCACTTACTGCAAAAACATCTTTTGCTTCATATAATGTTCGCTATGATTCCATTAATAATTCATATTGGTCAGAGTTGGGCCAGTCAAGGATCAATCTATGGGAGAGAGAATTTGGGGAGACAGAAGCCTTAGCAATATCAGGAGCATTTTATCAACCAGCAGTTTCATCAATTCCAGGTTCAAATCTTATTATTTCTGGTATTGAGCATATTAAAGAAATAAGAAGTATTGCCGACTACGACACCGACATCATCATCAAGCCCATCTTTACCCCGACCCCCAAACCCCGCTATGCGGTGCTGGACTGGCAGCAACATGGGAATCTCTACCCCACAATAGGCGATGATTTGTATGTACAATATCCTTCCCGAAAGGTCCCGGAAGATATTTCTTTTCAATTCTATGACGATGCTACCAAAACCTGGGGGGCCATACAAGCCATTGCTCAGACAACAGACGTTGGGCCCAATAAATACAAACTTGACGTCACAGGGCTTACCTATGGCAAGACTTATCTTATGAGTGTAAGCAATTCTGAGGGAGAAGAAGAGTATTTCCGAATCTGGAAAAGAAAACCATAACGCCTCCGCAATTTATTTGCATGAACCTACTATCAGGGCATTTCATTCCTATTCCATTCATCGATAACTCAGCTTTATGAATCGCAATACTTTTCTTCACACTGTCTCATTAACATTGGCTGCGCTTGCGTTAGGCTTGGTGGTATTTTTTCAGAGCCAGCGGCTTCGGGTGGCTTTGGTAGATAACTCAGAATTAATCCAATCCTATCAGGGAACACTTGATATTCAAAAATTCAGTACTGTGAGTCAGCAACAGGATCAGTTTCTGCTCGATTCTCTACAGCTGCACCTGAAGAGTGAATATCAACTCCTGATAGCCGCAGAACAATCCGTCTCCCAGGCAGAATTCCAACAAAAAAAACAAGCATTTTTGATCTTAAAGGATCGCTACAACCGAATTACAGAGCAATCTCACCAAGCTACTACTGAGCGAGAGCAACAGGAGTATAGCCAAATCAGCACACAGCTGAATGCTTATGTACTGGAATATGGGAAAGCTCAGGGCTATGACTATATCCTCGGGGCTAATGGTACTGGTAATATATGGTATGTAGGGGAAGCAAAAGACATTACAGATGAAGTCCTTCAATTTGTCAATGATCGCTATGCAGGAAAGTAGATATTTATTTGGGATACTGACGCTGTTATGCTTGTGCATAAGCTGCTCTCCTCCTTCCCCCGAGGCCTACCTTTCATTTATTGAACAACCTGAAAATGGGGTTATTCAAAAAAAGCAGTTAGGAGAATTGAGTTTTTCTGCAGCGTATAGGCCTCCAATTTATGTAGCCTTACGAGAGAGAGCTGACAAGACATGGAATCCAGATCAATTCCAAGCCAGATTAGAAACATTATCCAAAAGCCAGCATTTCAGGCTTCGTATCTCTGTAACGAATGAAAAACACCACGCATTGGGGTACGGGCTTCGAACTTCAGAAGAAGTGGAGTCCAGAAGACAATACTTAATGTTTCAGCTGGCACCTCACATACAGTTGATTTGCGGGGGCGATACCCTAGCCTGTAAGATTGCTCATTTCGAGCAAAACTACGGACTTTCGCCCCATGCTGATATAAATCTGGTTTTCCCGCAGAATGATTGCCAGGATGACAAGCAACTCCTTATTCGAGACATTGGCTATCAAACAGGAATCCTCAAATTCACTTTTTCTCAGGCGTCCCTTCAGGCAATACCCAATCCTACGCTATAATCGACCCTATCCCATGACTTATCAACGCAAACGCCGTTTCGCTAAATATATCATCTCACTGGGTGTGTTCGCTATGCTCAGTCAGATGGTTTTCCCTACTGCTGCATTTGCCCTTACCGAGGGTCCTTCTCAGCCTGAGCAGAAAAGCTTTACGCCGATTAATGCAACCGACATGGTGGATCTATTTAGCGGGAATTTCAAATACAACCTCCCCTTAATGGAAGTACCTGGTCCAAATGGAGGATACCCGATTAATCTTGGTTACAACGCAGGTATTACAACCGACCAGGAGGCGTCAATGGTGGGACTGGGCTGGAATCTTAATTTGGGTAATATAAGTCGGTCAATGCGGGGCCTGCCGGATGATTTTAAAGAGGATTTGGTAAAAGAGTCGAACTATATTAAACCGGATCGCACAGTAGGAATCAACGTAGGGCCAGCTCCGTCAGAATTATTTGGATTTCCTGCATCAATCGCAAGTGGACCTAGTTCTCTATTTTCATTTAATCTTGGATTGAGTTTTGGGGCTTCTCACAATACCTACAGAGGGTATGGTGCCAATACTTCCTTGCAGCCTAGCTTAAATTTCTCAGCAGGAGGCCTTTCGGCAAATGCTGGAGTAGGTTTCTCATTTAACTCACAAACCGGTGTCGGGCTTAATCCATCGGCATCCCTAAGTTATAGTAAGCAATTAACAGATAATTGGCTAGGCAGCATTGGAGGGAGTGGATCGCTTAGCGGAGGTGTCAGTATCAGTTCCAGAGAAGGTTTGGCAAGCGCAAATCTCGGCGTATCTGCCAATTTAAGTCAATCAATGACTGGAACTGATGACAAGGGTAAATCTCATTCTGCAACTAGCTCCCTTGGTATTTCGGCAAGCCATATTTTCTATATCTCTATGCCCTTTTCTTCGCCAATTGAAAAATCGATGCGGAATAACAGCGTCGGCGTAACGGTCAAGCTGGGAACGATGGGGCCAGTTTTTGGGCAATTTACTCCGTTCGGACTTGGAAGCGTCCTTTCAAGTGGTAGCCTTAAAGGGTTTATTCAGACTAACAGGATTGCTGAAGAGGAAGTAAGCTCTAAAGCATATGGGTATCTGTATTCAGAAGGCACAAGCCCCGGTTCCGGATTGATGGACTTCGCTCGTTACAACGATCTCCTGTTTAATGAAAATTCTAAAAACTTACCCGTTCCCATGTTCAATAATGATTTTTATCAAATCAAAGGACATGGTGTCGGTGGATCTTTTAGACCCTATAGAAGTAAGCATGGGGTTTTGTTTGACCCAATTGTAACTTCGGAATCCGGTGGTGCAGATATAGGAGTGGAATTTGGCTGGGGAATGGGATTACAGTTTGGGCTGGATCTTTACATTCCATGGGGGAGTAACACAACCGGACCCTGGACTGCCAACCGAGATTTATTCAGTGCCAATCATTTATTTAACGGGATTTCCGCAAATAATAATCCATTATTTGAGCCTGCCTATTTCAAGATGCAAGGCGAAATGAATGCCGATGTAATACAGGATAATTTTCAATTTAATTCAGAGAATGCCGAACGTGTCACAATCGAACAGGCCGGTCTTAATTGGGACCTATCCCGAATTTATAGAGCAGCCAACGAGCTCAACAACAGCCCCAATTTTTTTAATGAACGAGGTGAGCGGAAAAAGCGAAATACCTCCATTCAGGCACTTACAAAAGAGGAGGCGGAGGTAGCGGGAACCAGCCGCTACCTCTATGAAGAAGGAGTAGGGACACATCCTTTTATTGCTTATCAGCAAAACCACCACTTAGCTGAATTTGTTATTACCAATCCAACAGGTACCCGGTACATATATGGCTACCCGGCATACAATACCTTACATAAAGAAGTTGCGTTTTCCTATCCTGCCCCGCTAACAGGTACTTCGGGAACCTATGGACCAGAGTTCCTCACCGGAAATGATTATAAGGATTATGCAAAAAAACGAAATGCGGTAGGAGATGAATATTACAAATCAACTGAGATAGACCCCTATGCGCATGATTATCTTCTAAATGCAGTTGTAGGACCAGACTACCTTGATGTAGATGGTGTTTCGGGGCCCTCTGAAGGTGATATGGGGTATTGGACCCGGATTGATTACACGACTCCTGTTCAGGACTATAAATGGCGTGCACCTTATTGGCAGGCAACGTATATGACCGGAGTACGCAATAATACAGAGGGGGAATTAAATGATGACAAAGGTACCTATCTGTACGGCCAGAAGGATCTTGTCTATCCTGACAAAGTTCATACAAAAACTCACTTTGCAGAATTTACTTACACTGATCGAGAGGATGGATTAGAAGCAGCAGGAGAGTTGGCCCTCGATGGTCAACAGGGATCCCAAGCCATGAAACAGCTGGACAAAATCACTTTATTTGCAAAAACCGATGTAAGCAAAGCCCTTATTACTGTTCATTTTGATTATGATTTTACGCTTTGCCCCAATACCCGGAATAGTGGAGCTACTGGCACGGAAGGCAAGCTTACCTTAAAAAAGGTATGGTTTACTTATTTTGATTCTCAAAAGGGTGCTCTTTCTCCATATGAGTTCACGTATAATTCCCAGGTAAATTATGAGTATGATGAAACGGCATATGATAACTGGGGGTATTATAAAGAACCTTTTGATGGCACAACAAAGGTTCCAATAGGCTCAACTAGTCCACACCACTTTAATAGTAATCTGGATTTTCCATGGGTAGATCAAACCACGCCAAAATCTGAAATGGACAATTTTATGTCCGCCTGGAATCTCAGTTCGATCAAACTTCCATCCGGGGCTCAGATAAACATCGACTACGAAGCAGATGATTATGCTTTTGTACAAGATAAGCAAGCAATGGAGATGGTTCAGGTTGTAGGAATAGGCACATCGGGCAATTCAGACATAGGACATGATGGGGGCTTAGAATCAAATGAAGACAAGGTGTATGTTAGGTTACATGACTCCAACCTAAGTGCTCAGGAATTCCATGATCAATACCTGAATGGCATCGAAAAACTATTCTTTCGAATGTATATACAACTTAACGGAAGTGATGGAAATAAAAATTACCCAACAGGGTATAATGATGGGATTAATGTTTTTGACTACGTTACCGGCTATTGCGAAATCAATAATTCCGGTTCCGATTGGTTTGGCATAGATCCCTCAAATAGTGATGTCGGATGGTTTCGGGTACAAACAATGGTTTTGTCTGAGGAAGCGACAACGATTCCGGTACACCCCTTCTCCAAAGCAGCCTGGCAGTATACACGTCTCCAGCGACCCAATATGGCCTTTAATCCTGTTACCAACATAAATAATCCTCCTGCTGCAATTTTCCAACTTTTAGTATCGATGTTTCAGGAATTCCCCAATTTGTTCACGAACTATAACCAGGTGGCCATGAATCGAAATGGTGGCCAAACTCTTGACCTGAATAAATCTCACGTCCGGCTTAACAGCCCCAACAGACTCAATGGAAGCGTATTTGAGCGCAGCAAATTTGGAGGCGGGCATAGAGTTAAGCAAGTAACCATTGATGATCAATGGCTTAATAATGGACAAACCGAACAGATTCAATATGGTCAGGAGTACGAATATACTACCACTACTGTGGCAGGAGAGGTCATCAGCAGTGGGGTTGCAGAAAATGAACCGGGAATAGGAGCAGGAGAAAACCCCCTAAAATCATTTAAAGATGGATACACAATCCCCCGAACCTTCCATGTAGACAATAACCTATTTACCGAAACGCCCCTAATGGCACCTTTTTATCCCGGACCCAATGTAGGATATAGCAAAGTAACGGTACGGAGTATTGGCAATGCTTCATCAGAAAAAACAAAGACGGGTTCTACTATGCATGAGTTTTATACCGCCAAAGATTTTCCCGTACGTGAAAATAGTACCTCCATTGACCTCCATCCGGTACAAAACAGTTTCTCGCTGGCCTTTTTTGGCTCATTCAGTCGATATGAAATGAGCGCCTCTCAAGGATATTCAATTGTGCTCAATGATATGCACGGAAAAGCAAAATCTACAACGACTTATAGCCAGGCAGCTGTTTCGGATGGGGATTTTATTGCCAAGACTCTCTATAAATATAAAACCGACACTTATTTACTGCGAAACCGACTAAACAATGAGGTACAGGTTCTGACTGACGATGGAATAGTAGAGAATGCAATAATAGGTCGGGACTTTGAACAATATACCAGCATGCGGGAAACCCGGTCTGAATCCGGAAATGCAGGGGGACAAGCTAACTTGCTTTACTTTTTCCCAGCTTTATTTTTCCCTACGGGATTCCCCTATGTCGATCGTAATGTTACGACCTTTCGTACTGCCGTCAATGTAAAAATCATACAGGAATACGGCATACTGGAAGAGACAGAATCTATCCATCTGGGGTCTCATGTTGTCTCCAAAAATCTGATGTACGATGCAGAAACAGGTGTCCCACTGCTTTCTTCGGTTACGAATGAGTTTGATGATCCGATATATACCTATAACTACCCAACCCATTGGTATTACCCGGGGATGGAACCGGCGTATCGGAATATCGGATATGTCAAAACCGGGGCCTCGATTTCTGGCAATAGTTTCTTTATTTCAAGTGATGAATCCTCCATTTTTATCCCTGGAGATGAGTTGTTAACGCTCGACCCATCGGGGGATATTCTGACAATTGAATCTGTTGCAGAAACTTCACCGGGTAGTGGTACCTGGCAGGTAAGCTGTTATGGTGACGTATCAGTAAGCGGAAGTAAGGATCTAAAAATCATTCGATCCGGGCATCGTAACCAGCAAGCTGCCATGACAGGTAAGACCGTATTTCTGGAGGCTTCCGGGATAGGAGGTGCTGCCACAACTTCGGTCGCGGCCTATTTTCTGCAATTGCTTGTGGATAATGCACCAGCCGGAACGGATATTAGTCTTGTTGATCAGTGCGCATATAATAATGACCCTACCTACCAACCAGTCTTCGATGAATTAACGAATATATTAGGTTGTACACCGAGTGCTTTTTGTTTGAAGGCCACTCCATCGGTAGTTCTAATACGGGTACTATATTATGCCAATTATCAAGGAAACTGTGGCTCTACTTCTCCTGTATATGCCGATGAAGCTTGCAAAATCATACTGGTTGATCCAATTACGGGGACACTAGTAACAACTTCATCTATCAATACAATTCTCAATGATTGGTCTGCCAGCAATACTCAATCTACACTACCTAATGCCCTATTTGAAGTATTTGACGGCAATGCGACATTAGTTGCGGTTGAGAGTTCTGACTCCTGCCAATTCTCGACTATAGATGTCCCCTTTACTTTTGACAAAATCCTTCACGCAGAAGCATCCACCTACAGCGAGGATTGGACATTGGATTTCGATGACGCCAACTTTCATAATGGTGCTCTTGCGAAGCAAAATAGCAGTACGTATAATCCCTATATCTATGGAGAAAAAGGAATTTTCCGGGTACTGGCTAATTATGCCTATAAAGAAGAACGCGATCAGGTATCATTGGATGTCACTTCTGTTCAATCTCCCCAATTAGCCACAGAAGGAACCTATGATGATTTTGTGCCCTTTGACTGGCTAGGAACACCTGATCCCAATTGGATTTATTCCAGCAGCATATCAAAGATAAGCCCACGTGGGTATGAATTGGAGAATACCAATGCTCTGAATATTTTAAGCGCAGCTTTATATGGATATGATCAAACGCTGCCCACCATGCGGGCGGTTAATTCAGGATATTATGAGCTTGCAAGCACAGGCTTTGAAGACATAATCGGGTTTGAGACAATCAATTCTGTATCCAATGTGGATAATCACTTCGGCCATTTTGGAATTTATGACCTAAACAAGATTAGTAGTAACGCAGCCCATACAGGCCAACTCAGTCTTGAGGTTGATAATTCAGGTGGAAACTCCACAAGCATCCTTGAAACCCGCATAAACGGAACCCCAACAGTATCATTGGAAACCGAAGGGGAATATCTGGTCAGTATGTGGGTTAGGGAAGCTGGCGAAACGCGCCCAAAGACCTTGAGTGCCGAGATTTCGATGACCTACGAGAATGGAAGCGCATGTGCCTCCAGTACTGAAACCCTGAGTCCAAGCGGACCTGTTATTGAAGGATGGCAGAAGATAGAAGATAAGATCATTTTTCCGGCATCATCGTGTACCGAAGGGAGCATTTCAATCGATCTTCTCTTTTCCGGGAGCGGAAGTACTACCACCGCTTATGTAGACGATGTGCGATTGCAACCGTTCGACTCAGAAGCATCCGTGTATGTATATGATCCTGTTTCCAAAAGATATGAAGCCGCACTTGATGGAAACAACTTTGCAACCTTCTATGATTATGATGAAGAAGGAAACCTCACTCGGGTCCGGAGAGAAACCGAAGAAGGGATTCGACTACTTCAGGAATACAACTCTCATATAAAAACCAGCCCCTGATATGAATAAGATTCGGTACATCATTTTCTGCATACTAAGTTGCCAAATCATTAGTCTTTCAGCCCAATCTGGAGTTGAAATCCTCCAGCAGATGGGAGAGGCATTTAGTCAACTGAGTAATGTTCACCTTACTGTGGATGGGGTGATTACTTTGCGAGGAGGCAATCATACTGGTCGAGAGATTAAGGCTGAAATGATACGCACAGAAAACCGCTATTATTCCAAATTTATGGAAACCATTATTGTGGTAAGTGATAGTATCATGCTTACAATTGATACAAAATCCAAAATTATTATTGCCGACAAAATTAATCCCGTATCAGCTCTCACAACTTCATTGCCCCTCAATCCTATGCAATCAGAAATGGCGGCACTGGAATCCTATGCCTCCCGCCTTACCCTTAATCAGGATGCCAATAAAGGGTATATCCTGTCTATGAATAATCCAGAGGCCTTTATTTCACAAGCCTCTGTTTTTGTAGATAAAAACACTTACCTGCCCTATCGTTTTGAATATCGATACAATCCAACTAGTAAAAATAGCTATGAACGACTTTCGGTCAATTACCGGTTCAAAACACTGGGTAATTCCTACCGCTCTCAAAAGACCAATTTGGATCAGTATATCCGTAAAGAGGGCGGCAAGGTTACTGGAATTGGCCCTTATGCTACCTACCGCATACTTAACCGTCTAACCTAGGTGTAAATCTCAAATCACTTCCAAGCCACCTGTCGCCATGCATGTTCGATCCTATACTATCCGTCAACTATTCTCGCTGTTCTTGCTAGAGGTGTTCTTATATGGCACGATGCATGCCCACGAAGACCACTATTACAACAGTGTCTTGGGTCCGGATATGGCAGTTGGGGTGAGTATGGATATGCAGGAGGGTTTTTACCTCTCTCAGGATGGATATTTGTACGATGTGGTTGGGAGTTATGGGCTTGTCAAGCTTCGGTATGACTACGAAGCAGATGAAGTCTTTTTCGGCGGCGGCAGCTGGC
>CAYGTH010000090.1:386-19055 GCA_964352745.1 uncultured Bacteroidia bacterium | reverse complement strand
CATCTCGGGAAAGGAAGCGGCGGCAAACCATACGGCCAAACCAAGTCCCAGGGTCAGGATGCCCCAGATTCGGCCTTGCGTCAAGAGGTGTTGCATGCGGGATAGTGATTGTGTCCGTGAATTCGATTATACAGAATTCCCAGCTTTCCGCCAATCAATTATGAAGAAACCTCATGGATAATTCGAAGGAAGAGAATCGATTGCACCCGCTGAAAACCACCTTTGGGGAGAGATGAGATATTAAATTCTGCTCTTCTTAGCGGCTAAGCGCCTTTGCGTGCCAATCAAAGAAGGTATCACGCGGAGGCGCGCGCAGAGACGCAAAGGAAGAATGTGTAAAAGGGTCCGTCAAGCTTCAGGCGAAGTCCTTATCTATTTTCCCTTTCCTGCTTCCCACTTCAAGCGGTTCTTGACAGGGCTACTGTAAATTCCCAGCATCGCTTTCCGCAACTCAGGAGTATCACTCTTGATCTCGGACAGACGGGTGATGATGTATGCTTTAAAAGCAACTTTTTCAGCTGGCGTGTAATGAGTGGAAAATCGATCACCGTCAGTTTCTATATCGTAGGCCATATAATGCGTCGGCCACAACTTGTAATGCTCATAAATCTGATCATCAACCAGTAAGGCAAGAGCCTGCATCCGATCATTTTTTTGCTCGATATGGGCGATCGGCTCCAAATCCTGAGGGGATATCATCGTACCGAGCGCAAGGTGAATCCGGCCTTTGGGATTACGCATACCAGCGATCATGCTGTTTTTATCCTCATCGCGGGATTTGGTATAGCTCCCATGTTGTGCGACGTGTGCCGTTTCCCGGGCTTTGAAATTATCACAGGGCTCATATTCGTAAGAAATGGCCATGGGAAGCAACTTTAATTCACTAAAACTCTTCACAAAATCGTCTCCTCCACTCAAGCTGAGCATTTTCATCAGACCGGGTTGTGTTTGGTCGTTTCCATCTTTGGTCCTGCCATTGCGATTGGCGATCCAGAGGGATTCGCCCGCTTGAGTAACCATGTGCCGGATATAAGCCGACAACCTGTGAGAAGCTTCAAACAGATCTTTTCGGGTGCCTTCCCGCTTGACGATGAAACTCTTATTCAATCGCATCAAGGAAGTCAATAACTCAGAAAAAAGCAGATTGCTACCGATCCCATTTTGGGTCGTTTCCAGCCCATGTTCGAGCAGTAAGACACTCAATACAGCCGGATCCAGAATAATATCCCGGTGGTTAGAGACAATCGTATGTACTTCGCCAGGTTTAAGGGTATCAATTCCAGTATGCGTGATTTCTCCGGCCGTTTGCTTCAAAATGGATCGAACCGCATAATGGCTAAACGAATGCTGGAATTCCCGAACCGTTTGGGTCTTGAGGAATATTTCTGTGATTTCTGCCCGTGTTTTTTCCGGAAAGAGAAACTGCATCAGTAAAAAAAAAGAGCCTTTGCTCGTAAGGGCCTTCATCAAGGGAGGAATTTCCTCATCGTAATACGGGCGGATATCATCAAAATTAAAGGCTTCTTCGGGCATGCAGGTTGTTTTGGGCAAAAAATGGTAGGCGGCAAGATGTGAAAAAATAGCGAAACCTGAAATAGGGAAAAAATCAGAATGGAAATGGAATTAAGATCCGTTACGCGTCTCTAAGGGGAAATCGCGTGCTTCCCTAGCCACCTATTATCTTAAAACAGGCCGATTCGCAAGTCGGTTATATGCGGATTGACCACCAAAATTGTCTTGTTATGAAAACGCGAAGCTCCCAACTCTTGTACTTCCTCATCGCACTGATTGTGATGCTTTCTACAACAGGTTATAAAAAAGCACCTCAAACCACCATTACATTGATCGAAATTCAAGTGGTGAATGCAGAAAGGCTCACTGAATGCCAGCCTGATACCGTATATCTTTCTATCATTGATCCCGAAGGAAGACTCGTTCAACTTAATGGAATGGCAGCTGGAGAACTGATAGGGGAAAATGGCAGGGTGGAGATAGCCTTATTAGCTACAGCTACAGCGACCCCTACTCCTGCCAACCCCTATCTCTTCTCTATCAAGGCTGACGCTTACGGATTTTTGTATAATATGAAACACATAGAGATCACAACTTCCGGAAAAGTAGAAGTAGTAGTCGAACTGATTGACTGGAGAACCCTACAAGCAGAATCCCATATTGCTGAACCCATTCGATAAGACCCATCTACCTTTCCTCCTATCCGAAATAAAACGACTTTATCGGTCCTCATTCCACTCAAACACCATTTTATCAGAGAGCAGGACTTCAAGGTCGGGCAGTCGAAGGGCCAAGCATACATCCGTATTCGGGTGGCTGCGAAGGCCCTTCGCATTTTTCGGATGTACCCATTCGCCAAAAATCCCGTTATATACAAAAGTACTCGCCACGAATTCTGCTCATGAAACTCCTAGGATGCATATTCTCCCTGCTGCTGACGATGTCAGCCTACTCTCAGTCTGTTGATTTTTCCATTTCCGGTCGTTGGATACGGGTTGAAGATGCCTGGCAAGGAATGGAACTCGACGTAGTAATCATAGACGAACAGGTAATTGGCACCCTCATCACAGTACCGGATTCTGCCCGGAAAGCAGGCTTTGAAACCGGTAAAATCAAATGGAAAACGTTTCAACAAGTAGGGCCTGACACCTATGACATCATGGATCTGTATTCCCGGGATTACGGCATGGGGCACCACTCCTTTCATTATGGCCGAACGCATATGCTGATCATATCCAGCAATGAAATCGTCATGCAGGTGTATAACCCCGCAGGCGTCTTGATCGGCGCCAAACAACGATGGATCAAAGTCCCTCCCATGTGAGCACTGCTAGTCCAAATGTAACATACAGCCAAATAGTACGTTACTATAAATAATAAACCTATAAGAAATTTAAGACTTAATGAATCAAATATGCTTCCTAAGCGGGGGCATTCCTTTGTTTGACACCTACTGGTTGTATACCCGTTTTGGATACAGATTAGCAACACTCAATAACCATTTTTTTGTTATGAAACGCACTTCATTTCACCTCGCTATTGCGATCCTGGGGATCGTAAGTCTGATTACGGCTGCTTGTTCGGATTCCATATTCGATTCTACGAATACAGTTTCTGATTCACAGAATCCGGTATATTCCCCGGTAGCTGTACAATTCCTGAATGCCAATAAAGCGGCTTCTAATCATCCTACTAATGTAAAAGTCAAAATTCTGGACCCTGACGGAATGGTCGTCACACCAGATGGCAGTCAAGTGACAGAATTGCTCCTGAAAGATGGGCTGATGAGTCTGGCCCTGATTGATATACTCGATTTCAATACGGTTGAATCTTATCGTTTTTTTGTCAGTGCAGAAGCTGCTGGCTTTGAGGAAAGTTTTCACACCATTGTCATAAACCGGGCTACTGGCGTGTACCGACCGGTGTACATGATCGACGTGAACAAATTGCCGGAAGGAGCGGCTGTAGCACAAGCACCACTGGTAATAGAGTCAGCAGGAGTGGTCGCAGAAGCACTTGAATTGGTGGCCGGTATTCCAGGAACAAACAGGCAGGCACGGGTCGTAATTGAGGCAGGTACACAGCTTCTGGATGCATCAGGAAATCCCATCTCTGACAATGTGGAAATCAGGAAGGTAAGCGCCCGGATTCTGTTTGTAGAGGCAAGTAGCGAAATGGGATCCAATGCCTTTCCCGGTGGGTTTCAGGTTTCGGATGCTGCCATAAATGGAGACAGACTCGGGAAGCCCAATGAGTTCACCTATTTCACCACTTTTGGCTGGTCTGCCATCACGATTATGGTCAATGATTCTATTGAGGTAGAAAAGATGGATCGGGATATTCAGGTGATGATGAATATCGACCCGGGACTGATTTCCGACAACAATAATAATCAGGTGAAGGCGGGGGACCGGATTCCTCTTTGGAGTCTCGACGAATCAACCGGAGTCTGGAATCAGGAAAATATATTGACCGTGCAAAATGACCCCGATAGTATCCCTTTTGCAGCTTTTGGAACCAGCCATCTGTCCGTTTTTAATTTTGATGCCTTGAACAATGGCTGTGATCCTATCGATCCTGTGATCGTACAGGTAAATAATACATCTGGCGGGCCATTGACGGTCTATTGTGAAATGCTGAATCCCTATTCAGGGGACACAGATCTTGCTCCTGCAGAACCTTATTTTCATATCTATGAGGGAATTGAAACCTTTCCCGATGGGCTTTCAAGCATCGAATTTATTCTTGCCCCTGTCAATACAGATATGGCTTTTGCGATCTATGAGAATTCAAGTGATCCTATTCTATTGGTCTCATCCGATACTTTCCTGACCTGTGCTGGGGATCCGCCTGTTATCACGCTGGGAAGTGCCTTACCCGGCCTCTGTGCAAGGATATCAGTAGAATATCAATGTACCCAGGGAGGCACCTATAATTTCGATAATGTAGCGATTTGGAAACATGAATCAGGTTCAACAGATCCCTATGAATTTGCAGGAATGATCCAGGGGGGAGCCGTGGTGATTAATCATGGTGTATTGGCCGACGGGCCTTATGATTTTCAAATTTGGTATGGACCAACACAAATGCCTGCTCAAGTGGTTTTCAAAGTAATAAAAGGTGGAGATAACTTTCAAGCAACAAATGGGAGTGGGTATACGGGACTCACTACCACCGTGAGCACAGGATGCATCAACCGGGAATTATCTGTCACTTATTCCGCCAACCCAGCAGCCAATTTTCCTGACTGCTAATCGGATTTGACTTCCTTAGATCAACAGTTGAAAGGTATCGAAAAAAGCGAAATCCCCTAATGCCTGAAAATTTTCAGGGATTAGGGGATTTTAATTCTCATGAGCATGTATGGGATAGATAAACCTGCTTTCAATATGCTCACCCTTGAAAGGTGAACTGTTATCCGATCCTACTCCATGATAATCTTTCGAATGGTATGGTTTTCCGTATCCACGACATACATCATAGCCGGGCTTGCGTTTTCATCTATTGCCAAACCATAGGGCTGGTTAAAACTAGCCTCATCCCCATCGCCATTGCTGCTTCCGATGGTTCCGGTTCCTGCAAATGTGGATACCTCTCCAGCCGGATTAATCATGCGAATCACATGGTTGGTACGGTCTGCCACATACAGATTTCCTTCTGAATCGCGAGCCATTCCCCCTGGAAGAGAAAACTGAGCAGCGGTTCCCGTAGCATTCCCTAAGCCTGGTAGTCCATTCCCGGCAAACGTGCTCACGGTACCATTCGTTTCTACTTTCCGAATGCGATGATTGGCAGCATCTCCTACAAATAAAACCCCACCGGGCGTAGAAACAATGCCCGAGGGATCTTTGAATTGCACAGGAGCCGGGCTATCGGCAAATCCCGGCTGACCGGTTCCAGCCAAGGTTGTGGCCTCTCCATTTTGAGTAACTTTTCGGATTCTCTGGTCAAACTGATCAGAGATATACAGGTTTTTATTCGCATCAATTCCGATTGCCCAGGGGAATTTGAATTTAGCAGCAGAACCGGTTCCATCGGCATGCCCAAATGTGCTCCCTGCCAGAGTAGTTACGACCTGCGAAGGGGTGATTTTTCGTATTCTAAAATTGAATCCATCGGCTACATAGATATTGCCATCCACATCAGATACCACATCCCGTGGCGAATTAAATCGGGCAAAAATCCCGGTATCATCACGGAAGTCACCTGCAGTATTCCCCGCAAAAGTGCTCACATTACCGGAAGGGCTCACCAGTCGAATGCGATTATTATTCGCATCAGCGACATAGATATTGCCACTAGGATCTACCGCAATGCCCGTTGGAAAATCAAACTGGGCCGAAGTACCAAAGCCTTCCATAAATCCGGGAGAGCCAGAACCCGCAAGCGTGGAGACGGCGGTTGCAGTCAATTCATACGTATAAATCGGGCCGGTAGCTTGTCGCTCATTGACAGAGACACTTACTGTCCCTGTGCCCGCTCCAATCGGAACGACTACGGTCAGGCTGTTTGCTGTAGCACTATTCACCTGTGCCGTAACTCCATTAAAGAGAACCGTATGATCCTGAGGATTTCCAGCAGCAAAAAACTGGCCGGAGAGGGTAACAACAGTACCGAATTTTCCGTGATCCGGAGAGATGCTACTGATCTGAACCGCATTGTATTGGAAGGGAGCAGGACTGCTGTTGCTACGTTCATCCACCACTACCCTAACCGGTCCTGTGATCGCTCCCGACGGAACGTTTACCTCAAGGCTACTATCGGTTGCGGAAGTGAGTGTTGCAGCAATCTCTCCATTTGATCCCGTAAAAAACACCTGGTTGGAGTTGGCATTTTCGCGAAAGAAATGTCCTTCGATCCTGATAGGATCTCCCGCAACACCATTTGCCGGAACCAACCCGATAACCTCCACGCCATCATAGGTAAAGGCCGGACTTATTCCACTACGCCCATCAACCATAACGGTTATTTCCCCGTGATCAGCGCCTTCGGGTATGTTCACTGTCAGGCTGGTATCAGTAGCTGCTGTTACGGTGGCTTGCACCGTTTCGGTATTCAATCCGCGAAAGGTGACGATGTTTTCACTGGGATTCGTGCGGAAAAACTGGCCGCGTAACTGGATGAATTCTCCCGCAACGCCATGATCCGGAACCAGGCGATCAATGAGGACAAAATCATAGGTAAATCGAGGTCCAGGCCCTTTGTCATCAGATCTTCGGCCATTGATTCTCACAGCGACCTCACCATCTGTCACATCTGTGGGCACTTTAAAAGATATTCGGGTATCCGTAACCTGCTCGGTCAGCACCACCGGAATACCCGATAAAGTAACCTGATCACGAGACTGGATAAATTCGCCAAAATGCTGACCTTCAATGGTCAGGGTATCTCCTTCCCGTCCGTGATTGGGAATCAGTTGACTGATAGTCGGAGCGGGAATTACCTCGTCTGGAATCACATCAAGATTCCATTTACATGCTGATACGACCAGCATGAGGGGGATCAAAAGCCATATTTCTCGTCTCATAATGTTAAAAGGTTAAGATAAAACCGCCTTGGAATGCACGTCCGGAAGTGGCTAAAGTGCCGGGTAGATCAAATACAGGATTGACGTGGGTGATCCCCTGAATTTTCTTAGTTCGCTTACGTCTGACAAGTAAGAGGTATCCCGTAAGGAGGATTACCCCACCTACAGCGCCAGTAAGGATCGATTGTTTGTTAAGCTGATTGGCAGAATCATAGACTTCGTCGCGCGACCGATCTGTATAGATTTCCGAGTCTGCCCTCAGGTTATTTGCGTACAGATCATGTTCGTCAATAGACTTGAGTTTTAGAGAGGTAGCGTATGCGCCCGTTCCTACGCCAATTCCTACCAGGATCAAATCTGCTCTTAATTTTTTGCGATATCGCTTTAATTGAGTCAAAGGCAGGTTCCATTGATAGAGATGAGAGAGAATGGCATCAATCCGCACTACAGTAGCCTCGACCGAGCTTACCTCGATGATCATGCCCAGGAGTGCGTTCGTATGATCAAATACAGCACCTCCCGAAAATCCGCCCTGGATTCCATTAGGAGAGACAGTTAGTTTCCCGGCATCAGCATTTACCTCCTGGATATAGTTGCTGTAATTCCATTTCAATTCTCCCCCTGGATGACCAATTATCTTAACTTTGTTTTGATTCTTTGCCTGGGCCATATCTGCCCAGTTGAGGGGTTCAAATCGGGGGATGTCCTGCTCAGGGACCGTTGCAACAACAACTGCCAGATCGAGTTCTTCGTGAACCCGATATAATCGAATGGGGTAATTTCGCCAGTTAGTTGTGCGAAAAGTAGCCAGCATTTCCTTTCCTTCGACCAGCGAGTTGACCACGTGCAAGGCAGTAACCATAAATACTTCGCCAGCTTGGTGACCAATCACGAATCCAGAACCGGATTCATCATAGGAATGGAGTTTTACAATGTTTGTTTCCATGGGATTTTGCCCCATGAGAACGGGAATGTCAGCCAGCAGCAGGATACCTGCCAGCATGACAAGGAGGAGTTGTTTCATGTGTTTAGCTTTCTCAGGTTAATTCAAAATAAGCAGACAGATATTAGTATAAAGCGCAAAGACTATATCTATTTGAGAATCAATAGGATTCTGTCTCTGTACTCATTACTGCAATCTGTCCATCTACTTACCAGTTAATCCTCCCAATCAGGAGGATGCAGGGAACTGGCGAATGGATTCGCCGTCCAGGTTCAGGAAGCTTCATATATCTACAGGTAGAACGTATCCCGTTCCGTTTTTACATTTTTTTGTGAAAAAAAAATAAATTAACACACTTTTGAGGACCAGGGCCTTCGTGTTATCGCTATCGCCAAGGGGGCAGCATCGATAATTTACTGATGGTTCTTGCTCAAAAAATTGTATATTTCAATCTCGGTAGGAGCAAGAATATGTTTACGGATTATTACCAAATACTCAATATTGATCGAAAAGCTACGGAAGAAGAGATCCGGAAAGCTTACTGGGATTTGGCCAAAAAATATCATCCCGATCAAAATGATAATCCAGCGGCTCATAAGCGATTCATCGAGATCAAAAAAGCCTATGAAGTTCTGATTAATTCAGAATCCCGCTCAAAATTCAACAGCCTGTATGACCGACAAAACAACATAGGAACAGCCGGGTCCTATGTTCCTATCCGGAGCAAAAGCGGAGCAAGCTATGGACGCGGCAAGCATAGGGGGCGACGCTATAACCGGCGGTCTGGCACCACCCGAAAAGCACCCCGCGAGCCCATCCGGCGAGAGCGTCCGGTATCCATGGGTCCTGAGTATGATTTTGGAGGATCCGCCCAACGAGAACGACAGGCAGAAGTACTCGGTAGTGGAATTGGGTACACCTATTTTGCCTGGTTTGCCCGATTGGCCGCAGCCTGTACCCTATTGTTGACAATCGCCGTGATCGGGGATTTTTTCCTCGCGCAGGAATCCGAGCCGGAACAGGTCGAAAATACCCGCCTCCTTCCCTGGACTATGACCCAGCCTGAAGTGTTGAAAGTAAAAACGACTCATCAGCTTTTCGATGTTCATAGTACCTACCATAGATATGTGCGACTGGGCCGAACGGTACGGCTGAAAATTACTCCCTTTGGCAAAAACATCGTTCGCATATACGCCTATAATAGTGATGGAACCAAGGTTTCGTTCCGACCTTCCGGAGGCTTGTATGGGGTAACTTTTTTCCTGGTTATGATATTAATGATCTTATCCATTACTACCTTGATGCTTCGCAAAAGCGCTGAACTCGCTTCCTATGTGGGGACCATCAACCTCTTATTATTTGTCATTATTTTTAGTGTAATCAAAAACGCCTAAGCTCATACTATCGGCAATTTTCTCTACTTTTGATCTATGATAAACACACTCACTACACTACTCACTCCCTTTCCTTGGTGGGCTTATCTATTGCTTTTCCTCTTGCTGGTAGCGATTTACGATATCTTCATTAATCGCAGCCACACCATTTTACATAACTTTCCCATAGTCGGCCATTTTCGGTACATGCTCGAAAAGATCGGCCCAGAGTTGCGGCAATATATCGTTGCAAATAACCGGGAAGAACTCCCCTTCAACCGATCACAACGGTCCTGGATATATGCTTCTGCGAAAAAGGAAAACAATTATCAGGGATTTGGAACGGACCAGGACATCTATAGTCCAGGGTATCTTTTCATCAATCCCGCCATGCTTTCCTGGCGAGTACCGGCTGGGCATCCCAATCAGACAGAACCTGACTTCTTGCCCTGTGCCAAGGTGATGGGCGAGTTTCGGCAGCGGAGACGCCCTTTTCGGCCGAGAAGTATCGTGAATATTTCTGCGATGAGCTATGGCTCTCTTTCCGCACCTGCTATTCAGTCCCTCAATCAAGGGGCCCTCATGACGGGGAGTTATCACAATACGGGGGAAGGGGGCTTGTCTCCCTACCATTCCACAGGGGCTGATGTTGTCTTCCACTTCGGAACCGGTTACTTCGGCGTTCGGGATGAAGAGGGGAATTTCTCGATGGAAAAAATGGAGAAATTGGTACAGCAAAACGAATTTGTTCGGGCAATCGAAGTCAAACTCTCGCAAGGCGCAAAGCCCGGAAAAGGCGGAGTACTTCCCGCAAAAAAAATATCAAAAGAAATTTCGGAAATCAGGGGCGTACCCAGAGGACAAGATGTCTTATCTCCCTCCAACCACACTGCTTTCTCGACTGTCCCGGAGTTGGTAGAGTTTGTCGAAGCCATTGCGGATCGTACTGGTTTGCCGGTAGGGATCAAATCCGCAGTAGGAAAGCTGGAGCTTTGGGAAGAACTCGCGGACCTGATGCAAGCAACTGGCAGAGGCCCTGATTTCATTACCGTAGACGGAGGAGAAGGCGGCACGGGAGCAGCTCCCCCGGCATTCGCGAATCACGTATCCCTACCTTTTGTATATGCCTTTAGCGAGGTCTATAAAATATTTGCCAAGCGGGGACTCGCGGATCGGGTCGTTTGGATCGGTTCAGGTAAATTGGGATTTCCAGAGAAAACCATGATGGCCTTCGCAATGGGCGTAGATTTGGTGAATGTAGCACGAGAGGCGATGATGTCTATTGGCTGTATTCAAGCACAAATCTGCCACACCAATCGTTGCCCATCTGGCGTGGCAACTCAAAACCGTTGGTTGCAAAAGGGAATTGATGTTACGCTCAAGTCCGTGCGATACAGCTATTATGCCAAGACTCTCCGTAAAGAAGTCCTGGACATCACCCATGCCTGTGGATATGAACACCCCAGTCAGATGAACATGACGGATGTAGATATGGGAATGGGAGACAACCATTTCACGCACAAGCTGAAGGATACTTATGGCTATGAAAAGATTCCTGTTCCCTTTGAAGGGATGGCTGCACTTAAGGCTTGCCCGCATTTAGGCAATAAAGTAGCATCTAAGCTGGACAAGTAAGACCTGGATAGGAAATAAGGGCCGTCGGAGATGCCCAACGACCCTTCACAATCAACACACACTCACCTCTACTATGTATTCCGGCTTGTGGAGCGCCGGTGAACTTGTCTTTGTTTGTTTCATGAACGGAGTCTGATACGCAAGTGTTTCGCGATTCCTGGGAGAGCTGATCAACCGTGTTTATGCATTGAATATCGGTGTTATCTCTTTGAATATACGTGTTGAGCGACAGGAGATGATTCTTGTCGGTTTTCAGACATTCTACCCCATTCCAGCATATTTTTGCTGATTCAGAGATAAGACTTACTTCCTAGAGGGCGTAATTTTCACCTCTTTTTCGTTTTTTAGGAGAGTCAAATTTGAAGATATTTGAGCTAATGAAAATACACATGAAAATTTCACATATTGGGTTGATACTTTCGATGGTTGGTTGGTTAATGGCCTGCGGAGGGGATGACCCGGTTTTACCAGACCAACCGGGAGAATGGACCTCCATTGCCCCGATTCCAGGAGCAGCAAGACAGGGCGCCGTTTCTTTTGTGATCGGAGAAAAGGCCTGGGTCGGCCTGGGACAAGATTCAGATGGAAGTTATTTGGTGGATTTCTGGCGCTACGATCCAACCAACAACACCTGGTTGGGAGCAGCTTCTTTTCCCGGACCAGAAAGGAGATCTGCCGTTTCATTTGTCCTGGACGGAAAGGCTTATATAGGAACCGGCGAAAACAGTACCACTACCCTGGATGATTTTTGGCAATACGACCCCAATTCGGATGCCTGGACACAAGTCTCGAGTTTTGGCGGTGGGAATTGTTTTGGAGGCGTCGCATATGCCTTGGATGGAACAGCTTATGTAGTTTGCGGCGGTAGCCTATGGTCGTATAATGGGAATGCAAATCTATGGCTGCAACTGAATGATTTTGATGGAATTATTAGAAACTATGGAAGTGGATTTGTCCTGGATAATCAACTCTATCTGGGCTTAGGAAATCCCAGTGGCGGCGAATCCCGAAGCGATTTCTGGCGTTATGACCCTGCCAATGATCTGTGGCAGGAAATGCAAGGATATAGAGGTGGCCCCCGCAGTCTGGCAAGTGCATTTGTAATCGGAGGCGAGGCGTATGTAGGCGGTGGGTTTGATGGGGCAAGCCTTGCAGATTGGTGGAAATATAACCCCGCTCAGGATCAGTGGGATCAAATAGATTTCCTGCCTGCAAACCTCTATGCATTTACGGCATTTTCAATTGCGAATACCGGCTATGTCGCAACGGGCTTTGAAGGCGTTTCAAACACTGCATTTGGAGAAGCAACGCAGGATTGCTGGAAGTTTGAATTGTAATTTAATAAGGTCAGCAGATCGGGGTCTGCGGACAACGATCAAATAGTTGTCCACAGACCCCGATCTGCCAAATGCTTTAATCGAAGATTTACAAGGCCTAGTCCCCCATGCGTCGACAATTTCGCCGGACCGCGGGGACAGCAAGCGTAGCTCGCAGGGAAAAACAGCACCCTTCCAATAAAAAATATTCCTTCTCCAGAGTCCTGAAGGGCGTTTTGGTAAAAAAGTTTATCCAAAACACATCAATGTTTAAACTTTAATGTTTAAACATCGTTTGTATATAGAGAAATAAGTTCACTCAAAAAAAGAAATCATGTTAGTCTCAAAATTGAAAACCGTTTTAACCGCTACTCTTCTACTTGTCATGCTAAGTTTGCAGGGAGCCTGGGCGCAGGGAACCGAAGCCGCCGCTGCTTCCTGGAAAGTGGATGCAGTACACTCTTCTGTTAAGTTTTCCGTAACCCACCTGGTAATTTCCGAGGTAGAAGGAAGCTTCAAAGTTTACTCAGGATCTATCATAAGTGCAGCTACTGATTTTTCAGATGCTGAGATCGAATTCGCAATTGATGTTACCAGCATCAATACCGATAATGAAATGCGTGATAATCATTTGAAATCAGATGATTTTTTTGGAACGGAAACCTATCCCAATATGTCTTTTAAAAGCACTTCCTTCGAAAAAGGAGCAGGTAATACTTACACCCTCAAAGGCGACTTGACCATTCGGGATCAAACGCAGCCTGTAACATTTGAAGTAAAATATGGCGGTCGTGCAAAAGATGGATACGGCAATACAAAAGCCGGTTTTAAAGCAAGTACCACAATCAATCGTACCGAGTTTGGCTTGAAATGGAACATGGCTACTGAAGCTGGAGGATTGACAGTAGGAGAAGACGTTACCATCAACCTCAACCTGCAATTTGCACTGGAAGGGTAATTAATTAGATGGCAGATTTTAGTATAGAGTACTTAGATGTAATACTACTGATTATCAGGTAGATAAGGTCTTCAAACTTTGTACTAAAATCTGTCTACTTCCTACCTATCATACTAAACAATATCAATTATAATAATTATGGCACTCATCGATCAAGTAAACGAACTCAATCAGCAGATTTTATCCGGAAATGTTCTCGGCGCATTTGACACCTTCTATGCTGAGGAAGTGGTTATGCAGGAAAACAACAAGGAGCCCCGCATAGGAAAAGCTGTGAATCGCGAGTACGAAGAAAACTTCGTTGCCTCTGTAGAAGCCTGGCACGGTGCAGAAGTAAAATCGGTAGCCGTCAATGAAGCAAGCGGAACTGCTGCTATCGAGTGGTTCATGGATGTAACCTTCAAAGGAGGCCACCGCACCCAAATGGAGCAGGTAAGTGTGCAAAAATGGGCTGATGGACAAGTCGTTAACGAACGTTTCTATTACGGATCAAATTAATTGCGTCTTTGGTAATAGCTGATCGCCTGATGAATTCCTGCCAATAGCGTAGGATTCGTCAGGTTTTTTTGTGATTAATTCTTCGTATTGTGAAAATATATCCTGAGAGTTACCATAATGGTATTGCTCCCAAAATATCAGTAGATTCGCACATGAGCACAGAATTCAGGGCCATGAAAATTGAAGATGCTATTCAGCAGAATAAACCTTTTGAGAATGAATGGGAACGTGCATTTGTTAATATGTACTTCACCTCAAACTGGCTGAGTCAGCAACAAAAAGAATTTCTTGAGCCTTACGAAATCACCTTGCAGCAGTATAATGTATTGCGGATTCTCCGTGGAAAACACCCAAAACCCCTTTCTACCTCTGGTATTCGGGAGCGAATGCTCGATAAAATGTCTGATGCATCCCGCATCGTTAAACGACTAAAAATCAAAGGATTACTCCAGATCAAGCGTTGCCGACAAGACAAACGACTGGTCGATATCCTAATTTCAGACGCAGGATTGGCCCTATTGGAATCTATCGACAAAAGCAGGGATAAATTGATTGGAGGGGTACATAATAACCTCACCGAAGCAGAGGCGGTCCAGCTCAACGACCTCCTTGATAAAATGAGGGGATAATCTGCTCTTTACTCATACAGATCATATTTCGAATAGGCAGATACTAATCCAATAATTCAATCCCCCGAATCTCTTTACTTTTTCGGTAATTTTGCGTCCGCACCTGATACAGTTGGATTTCCCGCCAGATAATCTTCACCCGTCGGCCTTTCAGGTCTTCAATCCGTCCCAGAAACTCATCTGAACCGGTAAATTTCTCCAACCAGAGAAAAGACAACTCATCTCCGTATTCATCTACCAAAATGACAAAACCCAACTCTTCCCCGCGCAATTCGGTAATACTTCCTTCAGTAGATTTGAGGGGAAAGGAAAGCATTTCTACTTTAGGTCTAGCTTGAGTTGACTGGGTTTGTAAGGAACGATAGCTTACACAGTTATCGGCCAACCAGCTACCCACTTCTTTGCCGATGGATTGCCCGACTTCACGACTCGCTTCCGGATCGCTCAAATCTGCCCGATAGGTTTCTGTGATGCCCGAAATATTTTTAAGCATCGCCTCTTGAACACAGGTATTGGTCAGGAGTTCCAGGCTCTTTATGGCTTCCTCTGCGCTGGCTTTTTCTATACAGGCACAGGTTTCAGCAGAAATTTGCTCAACAACTTGCTGAGCTGAAAGAGAAAAAGTAACTAGAAAAGCAAGTAGAGAGGAGAAGATGTGCAGGATAAAGTACTTGTTCATAAAACTGAATGATAATGACTAATAATGAATGAGTAAATGATTATTCAAAAACTATACCGGAACGCGTAATATGTCCATTTAAAGCTTCATAATGAGAACCTTACCGAAAATTTTTGGCTGGATAATGATCTGTGGATATGCCCTGTTTCCCCTGACCACAGTCGCACAGTCGCAACCATATCAGCCCTTGATACATCTTTCCTTTCAGGAAGGGGATCAACCGGGCAACAAGTCCGAAGTGATGCCCGAGGACGCTACCTATTCCATAGATCTTATGCGCCAGCAATATGCACGTGGCGTGAAGGATTATGCGCTGGATCTGACTGCGAATGCCCAATACAGGAGGCCCTGGATATTGGATAGCCTGCAAGCAAAACAACTCCAGACACAAGCTAGCTTCTCAGTCGAAGTTTGGGTCAAAACCCTGGCAGATGCCGCAATGGGCACTCCTATTGCCGGTAATAAAAAACACAATGAACCCGCGGCACCCGGCTGGCAAGTCTATAGCCAGAAAAATGGTGCCTGGGCGCTGAATCTTTCCGATGGCAAAACCCAGTATGCCTACCGCCCGACAAGTCGGCAGCAAATCAATGATGGGCAATGGCATCAATTGGTATTCAGCGTAGAGCGGCCCAAAAATGAAGTCCGCATGTATCGGGATGGCAAGGCGGTGGCCATATATAATTTGGGCGAATTGGGCGACCTGGCGAGCCCACTACAGACAGTGATTGGAGGGTCTGATGAATATATGGAATGGGGCTCTGCTGGTCAATGGAAAGCCTTTAATGGGATGCTCGATGAGGTCAAAATCTGGAACCGGTCCTTATCCGCCCAAGAAATACAGGCCGCCTGGCATCAGCATCGCCCCAACCCAATCCCCCAGGAGCCAGCTTTACTCCCCAGTCAGCTTCGGGTCATGGTATGGAATATCTGGCATGGCGGCAGGCGATATGGAGAACAGGTGGGCCTGGGCCGCACCATCGAAGTACTTCAGGAATCACAAGCCGATGTCATCTGCCTGATCGAAACCTATGGTTCAGGCGAAAAAATTGCGGATGCGCTCGGGTACCAATTGTACCTCATTAGCTCAAATCTCTCTATCCTGAGTCGATTTCCCATTACAGAAACGATTGAGGTGTTTCGCCCTTTTAATGCGGGTGGACTCCTCCTGGAGCTGGCACCAGGACAGGAAGTGCGGGTGATCAATACCTGGCTCCACTATCTGCCCGATTACCTGAAGGCAGTAAATGAGCAGCAGCAAACAGAGGCTGAACTGATTGCCGCAGAAGGAGAAACGAGGCATGCAGAGGTGCAGGCAATTCTGACTAAAATCATGCCTCAGATCCAGAAAGAGGCAACAATCGGTACGCTGATGGTCGGCGATTTCAACAGCGGCTCCCACCTCGACTGGATCGCCGACACCCGAAATATTCATCGTCAATATGAGGTGGAATGGCCTGTCAGTAAAGAAATGGAAGCCGCTGGCTTTCGGGACAGCTACCGCGAATTACATATCAATCCGGCCATGGACCCAGGATATACCTGGACGCCACGAGCCGCGACTTCTTCCGACAAATATGGAATTCGGGATCGGATCGATTATATCTATTATCAGGGAGACCGACTGCGCCCGATTTTTTCCCAAGTCGTAGATTTCCATCCGATTATGTGGCCTTCCGACCACGCTGCGGTATTCACGATTTTCCAACTCAAATAATCCGATTATGAAACGACGCAGATTTCTTCGCCAGGCAGCAGGAACAAGCCTGGCACTCAGCCTTCCCTGGCAAGCCTGTTTGACACCAGAACCAGAATCCCTCCTTATCGGGTTGGTTGCAGACGCCCATCAGGATATTATCCCAGATGGGGAAAAACGACTCGAAGCATTCGTGACAGCTGCGATAGATCGCAATACCGATTTAAATGTCCAGATCGGGGATTTCTGTTTTCCCATTCCCGAGAATCGACCTTTCATGGATATTTGGAACCAGTACAAAGGGCCCAGGTACCACGTTCTCGGTAATCATGACATGGACACCTCCTCCAAAGCAGAAACCATGGCATACTGGGAAATGGAAGCCCCTTACTATTCTTTCGATGCAAAAGGGTTCCATATCGTCGTGCTGGATGCTAATTTCCTGTACCTGGAGGGAAAGTTTGTTGACTATGCGAATGCTAATTTCTATATAGATAACAGTTTCCGAACCTGGATCAACGAAGAACAAATCGAATGGCTCCGCGGCGATTTACAGCAAACAGAATTGCCGACAATTATTATCAGCCATCAAGGTCTTGTTCATGATCTCTGGGGTGTCAAAAACAGAAGAAGGCTTCAATTATTGTTCGAAGAGATTAACCAGCAAGCGGGATTCACCCAGATAATCGCCTGTTTCAATGGCCATAATCACGTCGATACCTACCGGCAACTCAATGGCATTTATTATGTGGAAATCAATAGCCTCAGTTACCAGTGGCTGGGCGAAAAATACCAATGCTTTACCCGATATTCGGAAGAGGCTTATGCCGCACGCCCCAATTTGGCCAATATAGCTCCCTACAAAGAGCCCTTATTTGCCTTTATTCGCATTTCGCGAGAAGCGATCACCATCGAAGGCACCCAAAGTAGCTGGCAAGGTCCCTCTCCGGAAGAACTCGGTATGCCCAGTGGGTTATATGGAACGCCTTATTCGCCTACGCTCTCAGATCGAGAGTTTTGGTTATAGGCTGTGTATTTGCTTCGAATATTTTCCGGCGAAATGCTGTTTCCATTACACTTTTATTGTTTATTAAAGCATGAAAAACTGCTTGCTATATGCGATCATTTGTCTCCTGCTAACCGGAATTGCCTGTAATCCTCCCACACCAGGCCCGGATACTGAAGGAAAAGCGGATTCCCTAACGGTACAGTATCTCCCTGCACCCTGGCCCGATTCCCTCAGCCGAACAATGTATCACGACAGGGTATTAGGCATGTTGATCGGTTCTGCGATCGGAGATGCAATGGGTGCGCCTACGGAGATGTGGCACCGAAGTCAAATCACAACAGAATGGGGATATGTTGATCGACTCGATTCCGTACTCAGAATTGCCTCTCCTGAAGGCCCCTGGCAAGACGATTTACCTCCGGGTGGAACAACAGACGATACCCGCTGGAAGGAATTGCTAACAGAATGGCTAACCGAGAGCCCAGCACACCAGGATTCCCTCAGTAGTATTTCTTTTGCCCAACTCATCCTGGATCGCTATTCCACCTATCTGGAAATGGAAGTGCTAATGGATTCCATTTCAGGCGCTGTGCGTCGGGAGGACTCCCTTCGGCGGTACTGGCTTTCAGAATGGGCAAAAGTCGCGGGGCCGTATTCCACCGGGAATTTGGAGGCATACAGCCAGGGAGTTAATAAATTTTACGGCGGCGAAATGGCCTGTGCTGGCATGCTCTATGCCCCTATGATCGGAGCCTATTATCCGGCGAGTGCGGCCCACGCATACCGGGAAGCCTTCCGGCTGAGTTTGTTTGACCTGGGGTATGCGCGCGATATAACGGGCTTAACGTCCGCTTATGTTTCTGCAGCAATGCGGCCCGGTGCCACGACCTCGTC
>CAYGTH010000090.1:0-376 GCA_964352745.1 uncultured Bacteroidia bacterium | reverse complement strand
CTACACTACGCGCAGAGTCGGCTGATTGGACGAACGGCCCACCGCATTTATGAAACAGCTGCTTCCATCATTGCCGAAGCCCGCCAGCAGCCAACTGAGATTACCGCCCGTAATCGCGCTTATGAGTTATTGGATGAACACTTACAGGACATTCCCTTTCACGCAGCAGAAATTCACCTGATCAACCTTGCGGCCATCCTATTTTCAGATGGAGATTTTCGCACAGCCATGGAGTTTGTGGTGAATTATGGGCGGGACAATGATACAGTCGCTGCAGTAACCGGGTCAATTCTAGGGGCCTATTGGGGAGCTGAACGATTACCCGCAGATTGGTCAACACAGGTCGTACAAGTCAATCGGCATCTGTTGGGAATCA
>CAYGTH010000089.1:7834-19080 GCA_964352745.1 uncultured Bacteroidia bacterium | reverse complement strand
CTTTGAGGGAGTTATATTGATTGAGAATATCACGGGTAGTGAAAAATACTTTTTCTTTAGGGCTACCCATTTCGGGCAAGTCTGCGAGGGGACTTTCCACATTCATGGATTCAAAATAGGCTTGCCATTTTATAAATGCATCTGGATAATCTACCCGGAGGTCGGGCAAAACTGCCGCAATCGCCGTCATGAAATTACTTTTCTGGGCATAGTAGGTCAGGCGAGCCTCTTTGTCATTGATCCGAAATAAGAGCTGCCCACGTGAGAAATTTTGGCCCCGCTTGAGAGGAAATGCGCCTCGTAAAATTTCTCCCTGTACTTCTGCGACCAGGTCAATAGCACTTTCCGAGACTACTTTCCCGAGGCCCGAAAGTGAGATTTCCCGACTCTCATAGCTGATGGGAACAGCATTCACTTGTTTTTTTGTTTCCCGAAAAGACATCTGCCGGACCGGCACTTCCCGATTACTCAGCACTCCCATCAAGCCATAGGCAACTCCTACAATGGCAGCTGTAATAACGGCAGAGACGATTAGCCTCCTGAAAAATAGCGTGGTTTTCATAAGAGCAATACAAATCGTGTTCGCGAAATGCTTCCCAATTGGAGCAAATACGATGATGGTGCTAAAAATAAGACTTTTGTTGAGATATGACAGGCCCCGTGCTTAACTTTAGATTCGTTCTAATTCTTCAAAATTCCTTCAATTTTCCGCTGGAATTACCCGCGAGACGATAAGAGCAGGATGGGGTGAGAAATACATCGAAACGAGTTTTTTGCAGGAAGATTGGGAACGGTTAGATAGGAAATTTTCTCAGAAAATGCCTACCTTTAAGGCTAATAAAAAAGTCGCCAAACAATGTGTTTGAAATAGGAGTTGTGAAGGTATAGACATGGATCGAAAATCATTTGGCAAAACGACTTATAAGGTGCTCGGGGTAGGGCTGCTATTGTATGGTCTGGTCTTTGGACTTACCCAAACATTACCCGCTTTGCCGGGCCTGGGGCAGAGCGCCCGCAATATGTTTTTTCATATTCCAATGTGGTTTGTGGTCATTACCCTGATGGGGATTTCCCTCTACCACAGCATTCGGTTTTTGCGATTGAGTGATCCGGATAACACCTCAGGAGAAAACCCTCTCCTTTCAGACGCCAAGGCCTACTCGGCTGCGCACCTGGGGACCTTATTTATTGGCCTGGGACTCGTTACCGGTAGTATTTGGGGGCGAGTAGCCTGGAAAGCCCATCAGTCTGGCTGGAAATTCAGTACCTGGTGGACAAATGATCCGATTCTTATTGCAGCATTGGTGAGCTTACTGATTTACTTAGCCTACTTCCTGCTGCGCAGCTCGTTTTCCGAGCCTGAAAGTCGGGCCCGTGTCGCTGCTGTTTATAGCATATTTGCCTTTGCGGCACTGATTCCTTTGTACTTCATTGTGCCTAAGCTCCTGCCGGGACTTCATCCCACATCAGGAGATAGCGATGCCGGAGGCGGGTCCTTTATCTTTAAGCAGCAAGGCTTTGATAATACGTACCGGGCGATTATGTATCCGGTTATGCTTGGGTTTATTTTGCTGGGGGTGTGGATATACAACCTGCGGAGTCGGTTGGAAATGGCCTTCATTCGCCTGGAAGATATACTGGCAGAGCGTGAATACGAGCAATCAATTGAAAAGAATCCAGAACTATGATGCGTTTTATGCTATTAGATATTCAACCCACAAAAGATCTCTTGCTGGCAAGCGATAAGATCTTTTCTGTCATGGCAGTGTTATTGGTCATTTTTGGTGCCTTGATTGGGTATGTTTATTTCCTGAACAAAAAAGTGAAGGCGATCGAAGCAAAAATAGATACGCTCGAAAAACAATAAGTATTCGATTCTGAGTCGAATCCCAATAAACGAGATAATCTCATGAAGACTACTAATATCGTTATCCTTGCAGCCGTAGCCATATTTCTGGTGGTGCTTGCCATTAATTTTACTTCTAATGCCAGCCTGTATACCGATTTTGACTATGCCAAAAAATCCGGAAAGCAGGTGCATATCGTAGGCGAATGGGTAAATCGTGATCAGTCAGTGTATGATCCGACTCAGGACCTGTTTACCTTCCACTTAAAAGATACTTTGCAACAGGTAGAACTGGTGCATTATTATGAGCCTAAGCCCAGCAATTTTGAACAAGCTGAGCGGGTGGTTGTGATCGGTGGGTATGAAAACGAAACCTTTGTAGCCAATCAGATCGTGATGAAATGCCCTTCGAAATACGAAGAAACAGATATTACTGCCGGAGAAAAAGTTAGTAACTAAGGACCCTTTTTATGTTGAACGGAGGATTTGTTGGAGAAATATTTACGGCCCTGGCCTTTGCAAGTGCCCTGGTAGCCATGATAAGTCTTTTTCTGGCGGAGCGGGAGAAAGGCAATGAAAAGAAACAGTGGGAGAAGATAGGTCGGATTTCTTTTGTTGCCCACATTGGCAGCATTTTTGGCATTATCGGCACCCTGTTTTACCTGATTTACACCCATCAGTATGAGTATCATTATGTCTGGGACCACTCCTCAAATGAGCTTCCGGTCTATTATATGGTGTCCTGTTTTTGGGAAGGGCAGGAGGGGAGTTTTCTCCTGTGGTGTTTTTGGAACAGTGTATTAGGCGGCATATTCCTGCGAACGGGTGGCGAATGGCGCAATTCCGTATTGGCGATTGTCGCTTCGGTAGAACTGATTCTCAGTTCGATGATTCTGGGAATTTATGTCAGCGACTCATGGGTCTGGGGGATCTATCTCCTGATGGCTTTGCTGCCTGCCTTGTATTTTGGCTACGGCCTCTTTAGTCAAAGCAAAGAGCTGGTCTTCGATGGCAATTTCCACATCGCTTCCATCGTCATTCCGGTATTAAGCCTGATCCTCTTCTTTAGGGAGCAATCAGGGTTTTTTGAAGTCTGGTCTTTGCGGGAATTTTTTACTACCTGGGATGGACTGATATTTGGCTTGATGATCCTGTGTATCATGGGATACCTCGGCTATTTCCTGACGTATATAGCGGCTACGGCAAAAGCTGATCAGGCGCGTGCCGGAGATGTACTGGCTGGACTCGCTGTTGTATCGGTAGGGGCAGTAGCTGTGCTTTTTGAGGTGCTCAACTGGAAAGTGGGAAGTACCCCCTTTACGACCCTGAAAGCTGTTTTTCCGGATAACCCCGTTTATCTGCAAAATCCGGACTTTGTACCCACGAATGGCAGTGGCCTGAATCCTCTCCTTCAAAACTATTGGATGGTCATTCACCCGCCGACTCTATTCCTGGGTTTTGCTTCGACCCTGATCCCGTTTGCCTATGTGGTGGCGGGATTGATTCGCAAAGAATATACTGCATGGATTAAACCGGCATTACCCTGGACTTCATTTTCGGTGATGATCCTGGGAGTAGGAATTATCATGGGGGGATATTGGGCTTATGAAACCCTCAATTTTGGCGGATACTGGAACTGGGATCCTGTGGAGAATTCTTCGCTGGTGCCCTGGATTTGTGGGGTTGCAGCCTTGCATGCGATGCTGATTTATCAGCGTTCTAAGGGCTATCTGCCCTTAGCAATGATATTAATTATCAGCACCTTTTTGCTGGTATTGTATAGCACCTTCCTGACGCGAAGCGGGATTCTTGGGGATACTTCGGTACACACCTTTACGGATTTGGGGCTTTCTGGTCAGTTGCTTGTCCTGGTCTTTGTCTATGTAGCGGCTGTCGTGGTGTTATTGACACTGCGTTGGCGCGAGATTCCCCGACGAAAAGAAGAGGTGGCTGTCTGGTCCGCAGAGTTTTTCCTCTTTTTGGGAGTGCTCGTATTTTTGTTTGCGGGTGCTGAGATTATCCTGACGACCTCTCTTCCGGTAGTGAATAAAATTCTGGGAACGAAAGTCGCGCCACCACCTGAGATTCAGTTGTTTTATTATAAATGGAATGTCTGGTTTGCGATGGGCTTTGGAATCCTGTCCGGGATCGGTCAGTTTCTCTGGTGGCGCAACAAAAAAGATATACGACTCGGGGATGCCTTATTTCGGCCTTTCCTGATAGCTGTAGTTGCGGGGAGTCTAAGCTTGTTAGCAACGATATGGCTCGATGCACATTTCGCTTACGACAAAACCCTCAAAGACATCATTGATCCCGCTATCATAGGGCGCAATTTCCTCCAAACCGGAATTGCTTACCTGCACTATGGGATCATGACCATTGCTGATGAGTTGCTGCTCTTCTCAGCATTGTTTGGGATCGCAGCCAATGGCGATATTTTGGTGAGCATTCTCCGAAAAAATAAAAAAGGCCTCAAGGTCATGGGCGGAACAGTCGTTCACATCGGCTTTTCCCTGATGTTGCTGGGCATGCTGTTTTCCTCAGGATACGATAAAGCCATTTCGGTGAATACGACTCCGGAAGACCTCGCTTCTTTCCCTGAAACGGAACGGATTGACAACCTTCCGCTGGAAAAAGATAAACCCCGGATTGTTCCTGCTGCCGGATACCGGATTACCTATCTCGGGAAGCGGAAAGCTCAGGCTCCTATTCGCAATCTGACAATCATTGAAGAAGAAGAGATTGGATTTAAGGTGAAATTCCGGGATGCCTCCGGAGACTGGTTTGCAGATGACTTATACCGTCCACAGTTTACGGTTAAGCAAGCGATCACCTCTCCGATTCAGCCTACCCGCGATGCAGAGGCAGCGAAACCCTTGAAGGGGAAAATCGACATGGACCTGGTCTATGCCCATTTAAATGATAACATCGCATCGGGATATCTTCAGCCGGAGTATATCAATAAGCGAATGCTGTATGGAATTAAATTTGAGTCACTGCCCGATTTCAAAAAAGAATTCCTGCTTTATCCTGAAGCGGAGGTAAACGAAGGGATGGGAGGGATTACCACCCATCCTGCAAGGAAGATCTTCGCTGGAAAAGACATTTACCTGTACGTTTCCTCTATGCCCTCAGATGAGGCTACCCAGCCGAAGTATCAACGATACGACTATGAAATGCAGCGGGGGACCAGCCAGCAAGCGGGGAAATATACCCTGTACCTGGATGACGTGAAATTGCTCTCACATGATGCAAGTTCCGATCTCTTTTCAATGGAAGTTCAGGTGATGATGCGGGTGGACGATGGGGAGCGAACCTTTACTGCTGCTCCTGTATATCGAATTGATTCCGAAAACAGGCCTGCAACCGTAGGGGCATATATTGAAGAGATTGAATTTTACCTGTCTTTCGTGGGAGTTGACCCGGAGAAAGGGGTCTTTCGGATTCAGGCATATGAGCAGATAGAGCCGGGACAGGATTGGGTGGTGATCAAAGCGATCAGCAAGCCTATGATCAACCTCCTTTGGCTCGGTACCTTTATTCTCACATTTGGCTTTATGATTTCGATCTACCGCAGGGTACAGGAAAATCGGAAAAAGCGGGTTAAGGGAAGGTAACTTTTATTGAAACTCGTATTTTCTTATTGTCAAAAAGTACTTTTTATGATGGACTAATCGGCCTTTTTGAGCCAGTTTAGGATTTGTATTAATCAAATATTATTCTATATTTACTCATGCACATCCATCTTAAAATCCAGTACTACTATGACATTAACATTCAATGAGCTTCGTAGAATCAAGGACAGTTTGCCTGATGGCAGCATGAAACTAATCGCAAAAGATCTGGGGGTTTCGATAGAAACCGTTCGCAACTATTTCGGAGGTGCTAATTTTGAAAGGGGCGACATAATGGGAGTACATTATGAGCCCGGTCCGGATGGAGGAGTTGTCCGCCTTGACAATACGGATATTTACGAAAGGGCAATCTCAATACTGGGAGGTTCTCGCCAGACTGCGCAAACAGCCTGATCTACTCCACTACAAAAAAAACTTGCTTCAAAAGGTATGTGATAGCCTCATATACCTTTTCTGTTTTTACGGCCTGTCTTTCGTCTGATGTCCGTAACCTACTCGCTCATTTATCTAAAACAGTTTCCGAATAGCGGCTGCCTTAACCAATGTCTCTTCATACTCTGCTTCCGGGATAGAATCATAGGTGATGGCACCTCCTACCTGATAGGTGAGGAGGTGCTGCTGCTGATCATAGATCATCGAACGAATGATGACATTCAGGTCCAGGTTTCCAGAGGGATCAAGATACCCCAATGAGCCTGCATAAATCCCTCTGCCAGCCTTTTCATAGTGATCAATATGTTCCATGGTACTGATTTTTGGGGCACCTGTCATTGAGCCTGCTGGGAAAGTATTGCCCAGGATTTCTTGCCATTTGAGGTCTGGGCGCCGCTTACCGGAAACGGTCGAAACTAAATGATGCAATCCTGCAAAACTTTGCACTTCAAACAAGTGGTCGACTTGTACACTATTGATCTGGCTGGATCGGTAGAGGTCATTCCGGGTCAGATCCACAATCATTACATTCTCTGCCCGCTCCTTCTCGGAGTGAAACAAGGTGAAAACCCGTTGCTGATCTTCTTTCGGATCGGTAGCGGTAGCGGTTGTGCCTTTTATAGGTTGTGATAAGATGCGATCTCCCTTGAGCTGTAAAAATCGCTCTGGAGAGGCGCAGAGGAGATACTGATCCTGCCATTTGAACATCCCTGCAAACGGCATCGGAGAAACCGCTGTAAGGCGCATATACAAGTCTCCGGGATTACTCAGGGTATAGTCAGCGGTAAAAGATTGCGATAAATTAATCTCATAAAAATCACCGTCCCGAATATGTGCTTGTAGCTCCCGAATGGTGTTCAGATATGCTGCCCGGGTAAAATTACCCGTGAAGACAGGGGGAGGAGAAATATCCTGCTGGAATGTCGCAGGTAATGCCGGTAGTTCAAATGGTTGGATGCCAGCAGGCCGAACCTCGTATAAGATGCTTTCTCCTCTGGGAATCATCAGTAGTGTTTCGGGCTCAAACCAGGCGACTTCCGGAAACGAAATGATGGGCCTGTTGCGACTATGGAGGCGAGGTTCAAATTGATTTTTTAATTCATAAGGAAATACGCCCATTAACCAATGGGGATCGGCTTGCTGTAAAGATGCCCAGGTATCGTAGCGCTTTCCGCCAAGGCCGGCTACGCCTACCAGTAATTCATATTGGCCGTATTGGTCTGCCTCGCTCTGACAATTGTCCAGCACGGCCATGTAGGGAAACTGTTGTGCCCATTGAACGACATTCGTCTTGAGTTGGCGTAAGGTCGGATTAAATACAGAAATATGCGTAGAAGAGATCAAATTAATAACTGATCAAGTGAATACCTCGTGCCTGATTACGGCAAAGATATGCAATAAGGTTACATCATTAGGATGAAAAGTGCAGTTCAACGTCACGGAGGTGGGAAATGCCCAAGTGTGGACTTAGCGAAACATGGACTTAATACTGCCCCAGGTTCGCTGAATAGAGGTAGGATTGTGGGCGAGACTGGTATTAAACTTATAGACTCGAGTACCTTTGGTCGCATGAAGCTCATAATGGATCACACGAGCCTCATTCTTAAAAATGTTATCATCCAGGTACTGATAAATCCCTGAACCATCTGCCTGGATGGTTTCAACAAACTCAAAACTCGAATCATCATTAAACTTACGGAAGATGCGATACTCTGAAATACCGGAATCATCTTGAGATTCCCACTCAATCAAGACATCGGCCCCATTGGGCGTTACTTCGAAATTGTCGAGCGCGAATCCCTGGGCTGACAGCAGGTGGGGCGCTGAAGCGAATCCTAGAATTAATGCGATTATGAGGAAAAATCTTATCATATAGGAAGCAAAGAAGTCGAAACAAAAATATGATTTTCTTTCGCAAGTACAAATAGCAAATCATTACCTGGGTGTTTCGATACCGGAAAGATTGAGCTATCTTGCTGACAGAGAGGCATTCGCCACAAAAATATCCAACTGGATTAAGACTTAAATGTTGTGGAAAAGCAAGAATTGAGGAAAAAAAAGGGTAAATTGTAGGGTAATTTTGATAAAAAAAGGAATCCTCCTATATTTGCATTCCTTAAAACAGAAAGAAAAATGAAGCAGGACATCCATCCGGAATATCGCGAAGTTGTTTTCAAAGATATCTCAACAGACTTTGCTTTTTTAAGCAAGTCTACGATTAAGACAAAGGACAAGATTGAGTGGGAAGACGGAAACGAATACCCCCTTGTCAAGTTGGAAATTTCCAGTGCCTCGCATCCCTTCTTTACCGGGAAGCAGAAAATGGTAGATACAGCTGGACGTGTAGATAGATTCTATACTCGTTACGGCAGTGGAAAATACAAGAAAAAGGAAGAAGAGTAAATCGATTCCTTTTATACATGAAACGATAAAAGAGCAACTCGACGAGTTGCTCTTTTTCATTTACGCTATGATAAGTAGATTCAAAATATGTTAGAACTGCCTGTTTAAATAGTTGGAGATTCGAAGAAGGAATCCGTATTTGTACAGACTGAAGTGACACCTGATGATCGACGCACTATGCCGTTCACCCTTTTTGAGGACAATATCCGTTTTGACCTCTTGCCTTTTACGTTTACCCGACCTGTTTTTGCCTTACGTTCCGGAATCTTCACCTTTGCAGAGCGATGGGAGCATTCTTTAGGAGAATCCCCCGACCAACTGGCCTACGACTATTTACAGACTCGTTTTAACCGGATCAGCGGGACTGAAGAGTGCACATATATTAATGGCCGTTTTGTACCCGGAGCAGAATTGCTTCGAGTGGTCAGATCTGCCGAACCCGGTGTGTTTTATACCAATGCACAGGGGGAGATACTCGCCGCCCGATTTTCCTCTGTTTTATTTCCTTCTAATCACGATGGATTGCTCACGGTTTCTTTGTTAGGTCAAATGGGATTGCGGCAAGAAACTGTAGCAATAGAAGCGGAAGCCTTACGTTTTCCACCGGATATTTTCCGCATGAACAAAAGCCTGATTGCTTTTGATTTTGAATGGGTCGTTCGCAATGCTGTCCGCGATAAAATTCACGACCATTTTACCCGGATTTATGGCGAAGATAATCTCTTTGTAGCACCAGGAGTAAAAGCCCGGGCAGCAATCATTAATGCAGAAGATGGGCCTGTATATATTGGGCCCGAAGTCTCTATACAGGAAGGAGCAATCATTCGGGGTAGTCATGCTTTTCTCGAAAAAGCAATTGTCAGTGTAGGGGCCAAATTACGAGGAGACAGCACGATTGGACCCCATTGCAAGGCAGGAGGAGAGATTGCCAATTCCGTCATGATGGGCTTTTCAAACAAGGGCCACGATGGTTACCTGGGAAACTCGGTCCTCGGATCGTGGTGTAACCTCGGGGCAGATACCAATACCTCCAACCTTAAAAATAATTATGCCAATGTCCGGCTCTGGAACTATCAGCAGGAGCGCTTTCTGGATACAGGGCAAATTTTTTGTGGCCTGATGATGGGAGACCACAGTAAAAGCGGAATCAATACCATGTTTAATACCGGTACGGTAGTCGGTGTGGCCGCCAATATTTTTGGTGCAGGTATTCCGCGTTCCTTTATCCCTTCCTTTTCCTGGGGCGGTGCTACGGGCTTCATGACGCATCGTATCAATAAGGTCTATGAAGTGGCAGAACGGATGATGGTTCGACGCGGTTTGGAGTTTGAACTAGCCGAAAAGGAAATTCTCCAAACGGTAATGGACCGCACTAAAGCCTACCGGGTGTGGGAACGTGAAAATAAGGAAGCTGAGCAGAAGGCCTGATCACAAATTGATTTTTTGAGACCATTTTTCCTTTTTCAACCCTTGCTGCTTACCTTCGCAGCCTAATACCAATTTGAATTAACCAATCGAGAATTATGCGTACGAAAATTGCTGCAGGCAACTGGAAAATGAATACAGATCCGGCAAGTGCTAAAGCCCTCGTGAGTGGGGTGCTGGCTGGATATGCAGAATATGAAGGGAAAGGAGAGGTTATCTTTACCCCGCCTTTCCCTTTTTTAGCGATGGTAGCCGAATTGATCGGTGATACAAAAGGGGTGCATTTGGCAGCGCAAAATGTTCATCAGGAAGAAAAAGGGGCTTATACCGGAGAAACTTCTGTCAGTATGCTCACTTCAGTTGGAGTGAGCCACGTGCTGATTGGCCACTCTGAGCGTCGCGAATATTTCCACGAAGACAACGCCCTTCTCGCAGCAAAAGTTGACCGCGCACTCGCGGGCGGACTGGTCCCCGTTTTTTGTATCGGTGAAACGCTGGAGCAGCGGGAAGGCGGCCAAATGCTGGAGGTGATCCGGACGCAGGTAAGCGAAGGCGTTTTTCACCTGGATGCAGACGCTTTTTCCCAGGTAATCGTTGCTTACGAACCCATCTGGGCAATTGGTACGGGCGTAACCGCCTCCCCGGAGCAAGCGCAGGAAGTACACCAGTTTATCCGAAGCCTGATCGCTGAGCAGTATGATGAGACAGTGGCAGATAACACAAGCATCCTGTACGGAGGAAGTGTAAAGCCTGCAAATGCAGATGAATTATTTGGACAGCCAGATATAGATGGCGGCCTTGTCGGAGGCGCAAGTCTCAAGGCTGACGATTTTGTAGCAATCATAAATGCCCTTGATTAAGGGGCTATAGCTGAGTTGTAATTTTTTGAAGCTTACTCAGTATATTTGCAGACCGGGAAAATCAACTTCCGGTCTGCAATTCTATTTTATGAAGAAAAGTATCCTTGTCATTCTCATTACAGTATCTGCCCTGGGAACTGCCTCTGCGCAAGATGCATCCGGTACCATGAAGGAATTTGCCCGGACAATTCAGGTCGATGACATGAAGGCGCACCTGGAGTTTTTGGCTGATGATCTGCTGGAAGGCCGGGAAACCGGAACCCGGGGAATTGAATTAGCAGCTTTATACCTCAAGACACAATTTCAGCGACTCGGCTTGCAGCCTGGCGTACCGGGTACGCAAAGTTATTATCAGATATACGAGCTTCGGAATACGTCCATCAAAGACCTTGAGTTAACTGTAGGGAAATCAACATTTTCGTATCCCGATGATTTAATGTCTTATTCAGTAAAGGATATTCCTGTCAAATGGGAAGGCCCCCTCACCTTCGTTGGGTTTTCAGAGAGTTTTGAAGCCACTAGTCTCGCGAATAATTCCGTAGAAGGGAAAGTTGCCGTTGCGATTAGTGGAACTGCTGATGGAAAACGGGGAGACCCACAGGCGAGACGTGCTGCACGTCGCAAGCTGGGGGCTGTTTTGAAAGG
>CAYGTH010000089.1:0-7824 GCA_964352745.1 uncultured Bacteroidia bacterium | reverse complement strand
GAAAAGGGGCAACAGGGCTATTGGTTATTCATAATGAAGAAAGCTATAATGCAGTTAAAGGGTTTGCGGGAAGGAGTTCAATGGCTACAATGGATGGCTCAGAGACGCAATTTCCAACCTTTTATGTTTCTCCTGCTGTCGGATCAGCCTTATTGAAATCGGCTAAAACCAATGTGTCGAAAATCAGGAAGGCAATGAAAAATACCGGAACCCTTCCAACTGTAGACCTCAGTAAGGCGAAATGGTCTTATTCTGCTGATATTCAGCAGAATTCGGTGTTCCCGTCTAATGTGTTGGGGTATCTGGAAGGCACGGATAAAAAAGACGAGGTGATTGTTTTTACAGCGCATTATGATCATGAGGGAGTCAATAGCAGAGGGGATATCTATAATGGTGCAGATGATGATGGCTCTGGGACTACGACCATTCTGGAATTGGCTGAAGCCTTTGTTCTCGCGGCGAAAGCGGGATACCGGCCTCGGAGAAGCTTATTGTTTATGGCGGTTTCCGGAGAAGAAAAGGGCTTGCTGGGTTCCGGCTTCTATGCTGACCATCCTGTATATCCTATCGAGAATACGGTTGCGAATCTGAACATTGATATGATTGGCCGGATTGATCCGAATTATGAAGGCTCAAAAGACTCCGCTAATTATGTGTATATCATTGGCTCTGATCGATTGAGTACCGATTTGCATAAAATCAGTGAGGAAGTAAATACTGCCTATACGCATATAAAACTGGACTATCGCTACAATGCTGCCGATGATCCTAATCGGTTTTACGAACGCAGCGACCATTACAATTTTGCCAAAAAGGGAGTTCCTATCATCTTTTACTTTACCGGTGTTCATAAAGATTACCACAAACCCACCGATACGGTCGAGAAGATCAATTTTCAGAAAATGGCAAAAATTGCCCGACTGATTTTTGCGACCGGTTGGGAATTGGCCAATCGGGAGGATCGTATTCGGGTAGATGGGGCAAATTAACTTTTTATCTAGGTATCAAGTCTTAACCATCGCCTGGGGGCTCCTCAATTTTTTGGATCACATAAAATCCTTCTTCTCCCTGCTTTTGATAGAGTGGCATGAGAATCATCCCGGTATCCGGGCAAATAATCTCTCCTTGATTGTCTCGCGCAATCGGCTCGCCCTTATAGACTTCATGAAAATTGGTATATCCCGGATACATTCGAAATCCATCCCCATTGGTAATCGTGTGTTTGTAGGTAACCTCTACATAGTGGGGCAGCGTCCGGGAAGCCTCGATAAGTTGCTTGTGGTGATAGTCAAAATTCGGGATGTGGTCTGCATGAATACAGTTGCACTTTTCCATTGCCAGCCAGATTGCACTTTCATGTAAATCGATAGAGCGGGGGTCATCATGTTGGCCGGACTCAAAAGCGAGGCCCTTGATGTTTCGCTCTTCCATAAAGCGATTGGTTGTAGTCGAAAGGGCATCAGTGAGTCGGAAGATAACCGGCGCATGCAGCGCAGAAGCGAGTTGGGGGTTGAAGGGATCATGCTCAGTTACGATGCTGAATAGTCCACCATGGGCAGAGGTTGTATGCAGATCGATTAATAAGGAAGGCCCCTGTGCTTTGGCAAACTGCTCATCGATCAGATCCACCAAAATCAGAAGTTCCTGCTCTTCTCTGTTTAATTCACCGGACCTGGCAACCTCGCGGACTCGTTGAATTTCTTCCGCTGTCCATAATCGGTTCAGGTCCCGATCCAGATATCGCTTTCCGACCTGGAGGGCAGGAACGTTGCCTCGCACGCCGATGATTTCTCCGTTAAATGACGGGTTAATTGCTTGTAAAGACTTAAAAACCCGTTCCAGGGCATATACGCCAGCGGGCTCGTTTCCATGGATTCCACCTATAAAAAACAAGAGAGGCCCAGGCTTGCCCTGGCTAAATGATCCGATAATGCGTTGGGAGTTGATGGGCATACAATTCAGATATGAGAGAAAGGGCGCAAGTTAGCATTTTCCAGATTTTCCTGCCTGATTAGAATCATGGATTGAGTTGATTTTATGACTTTATGCAGCAAATTCCTCTATTTTGCGTACATAAGAATGCTTGCTGACAATCGTTATTCGCAGGTAAAGAACACAACAAGGCGGTTTTCGCTTTGAACCCTAATATTTTTTGAATGAATATCTTGAAAACAATGAGCGCAGGCGTGCTGCTGATGAGCATCTTTGCATTGGGAGTTGCCCAGCGTAGTGAGGTTCGCACTACAGGATTTTTTGATGAAATCTCCACGACTGGCGGTATTCTGGTTGAATTGGTACCGGGAGATCAGGAAGAGGTTAATGTGCAGGTATCCGAAGTTGAGTTAGATAAGGTAGTTACAGAAGTATCAAACGGGATATTGAAAATCCGAATGAAGCCTGGTATCTATAAGAATGCAACGGTTAATGTCAAAGTAACCTACCAAACCCTGCGGGAACTTCGTGCCACTGCTGGCGGCGAATATTATAGCCGTTCAGTCCTTTCTGGAGATAAATTGTCTATTTCTGCTATTGCCGGAGGGATTGCGACCCTTGAAGTGGATGTGAATGCCGTAGAACTCAAGGCCGGAGAAGGTTCTCGGGTTGAGATTTCCGGGCTGGCTCGGTCGCAGCGCTCATCAGCATCCAGTGGTGGGGTCATTTTAGCCGAGGAACTCGAAAGCGAAACGGTTTCAGTTAAAGCCAGTACCGGCGGAAGAGCTGAAATATATGTCCTGAAAAATCTGGAGGCGAATGTCTCTACCGGAGGGAGACTCACTTATTTTGGGGATCCTGAAATAGAAACCATCAAATCAAATCTCGGTGGGAAGATCGAGAAGCGATAAGATAATATGAGCCTCCTTGGATTTTATCCAACATTCAAACCTCGAACAATCAAACGATCAAACAAAACAACACTCCAAATGACATTTGTTAGTAAGGTTTTGTTTGAGAAAGTTTGAGTGTTCGAGAAGGATTTGAGTGTTTTGATCCGGGTTTTGGAGATTATTTTTTGGACTTCAACTTAATATTAGCACAATTCTCTTTATAGAGGTCGTCCGACAGGATTTTTACTACGGTCTCCTTTTTGCTACCTGAAGTGGCTATCAGTACTGATTTGCCGCCTTCATCGATTCTCCTTACCTCTCCGGATTCTATCCATTTGTAGAGTTTGTCCCCAGTCTTGATCATCCAATCTCCCTTGACTGCCCGGAAGTCAAAATCATTATAATGGGTACTGTAACTCCGACCGGAGGGCACAATGGTTTTTGCCACAACTCCGGTAGATTTGCCTTCTTCTACGAATAATTCACAGAGGCAACTTCCCTTCAATTTTTCATCCTCCATACCCATTACCGTCATGTGGACAATCAGCCAGTTGTTTCCGCGCTTCCGGAGGGCATAGGTCGCCATTTCCTCTCCTTTCACCCAGATCCCTTCCTTCTCTTTTACTTCATAGGCAAACTTGACGACTGCAACGGCCTGGCCCTCTGAAAAGCGGATATAAGGATACTCTTTGATTTGGTATTTGATCGTAGCTTCCTGAGAGTTGGCTACTTTGCTGAGATAGGTGTCAAAACCATCCAGGTCAGAGTTGGTGATTCTGGATCGACCTGAAATGCTAAAGTAAAATATATTTGATTGTAAATCTTGCGAGAAATGTCTCAATACGCTGTTTTTGTCTTTGGTCTCCGGAAGCTTTTCGTAGGCTTCCGCAAAGCTATTGATATGATCTTTGATGCTTTGTTCGACTGCTGCCTTTGATGATTGGGCATAAGTAGAGGGGGTAAGAGATAGCAGACACGCTACCAGCAGCGAGTAAGCTAATCGATAAATGTTCATGATGTAAGCGTTGTTAAGTACTGTAAATGGGTTTCAAGTTAAAATAATTTGCTGCTTGGGAAAAGTTGTTTTAGCTGGATTAATTACCTGGGTAAACAAGTTAAACCTGTAATGGCGCATGAGACAATGGGAGTTCAATCAGAAATTCTGTCCCCTTTCCGGGTTCGCTTATGGTATGAATTTTCCCTTTGTGATCTTGAATAATTCCGAAAGTAATCGAGAGCCCAAGACCGGTTCCTTTTCCTACTTCTTTTGTAGTAAAGAAAGGCTCGAAAATCCGTTTTTGAGTTGCCTCATCCATTCCCTTCCCTGTATCCCGAAACGAAATTTTCATGTGAGTAGCCTGACGCTCAGTTGTAATAAAAATCTTGTGGGGCGAGTTTTGTGGGGGAACATCTTCGATTGCCTGAATTGCATTGCTCAGGATATTCATAAAAACCTGATTGATCTTTCCGGGCATACACTCTACTTCAGAATTGGGGTCATAGTCTTTTTCAATCTCGATTCTTCCCTTGATCTTATTACTTAATATTTTGAGTGTGGAATCAATCCCCTCCCGGATGTCCACAGCTTTAAACTCATTTTCATCCAGGCGAGAAAAGTTTCGGAGCCCATCCACGATTTCTTTTGTTCGGGAAGCACCCTCCTCGATTCCATCCAGCAGTAAGTCCATTTCCCGAAACAAATAATCGGCATCCATTTCCTGATAACTCGCCATAAATTGTTGGATCAACTGGGCGGGCGGAAGATCTGCATCTCTCCGGGTAAACGTCTCCATCACACTTTTGATATCATCGAGGTCTAGCTTCAACGGATTGACATTCGCGGCAATGAAATTGATCGGATTATTAATCTCATGAGCGATACCCGCTGTTAACTGACCCAGAGAAGCCATTTTTTCGGCTTGCACCAATTGGGTCTGGGTAGATTTTAAGTCTTCGAGTGCCTTCAATTGATTTTGATAAGCCTCCGCATTGTCGAGGGCAATGGCGATATATACGGCCAGGGTCCGTAACATGTCCATGTGGTATTCTGTATAGGCATTTTTGGTGAAGCTCTGAACCGTTACCACGCCGATAGGCTTGCCTTTTACTTCCAGTGGAAGGTAGATCAGGGATACCGCATCCTCTCCACTGGTGGGGGAATATTCAAAGGAAACATATTTGCGATATTCCTGTGCAAATTCATTGATCAGAATCTCTTTCTGATTTCGAAAACACCAGACAGACAGCCGCTCTTCTCCTGACAAGTTTTCATAGTGGAAGGGGAGGACTTCCCCCCGTTCGATTACCCCGCGAAATTCAATCCTGTCAAAAGCTTCATTATGTAAGCCGATTCCAAAACATTCAGCGGCCATCAGGCTATTTACATTTTGGTAAACTTCCCCTACAACCCGTTCTACAGATAGGCTGGAAGTGATATTCTGGCCCATGTCGCTGAGGAGCTTCATGTTGTCATAAGAGCGCTCCACACGCCTTCGTTGGCGCTCGATTTCTACCGTTCGCTCCTTGACCAGTACTTCCATCTCTCGCTGCTTTTTACGAATCTGGAATACGCGGTACCGAAAGATCCCTGCAATCATGGCAATTGCCAGCAATAGAATCAGGAGAAAAAACCAGCCGCTTTGATAGAAGTGGTGGCCAATGGTGAAGCTGACCGAATCGCCCGTAGTATTCCAGACGCTATCATTATTACTTGCGATTACTTTAAACTGATAATCACCGGGTGGCAGATTGGTATAGGTCGCCTGTCTTTCTATACCGATATCATTCCATTCAGTTTCCATGGGTTCCAGGCGGTACCGATATCTGACATTTGCCGGTGCAGGAAAACTAAGCGCTTTGAACCGGAACAGGTAGCGATATAGTTCTGGCGAAAAATGGAGTGTTTTGCTCAGGTCGGCGCGTTCCCGATCCACTTCAAGTGACTGTATCAGTACGGGAGGCGGGAGTTGATTACTGGGTAAGTTGGTGGGATCAACAACAGTCAATCCTTTCAGGGTCGCAAACCACAGTAAGCCTTCTTTTGACCTGAACGCATGTACCGCTGCGATACATTCAGACTCTGCCATGCCATCATTTCTATCATATAACTCCCAACTGATTGGACTTTCCGGTTCAAATGCCCGGCGATTCAGCGCTGCTTTTTCTACTACAATCAATCCCTTGGAGCTACTCATCCAAAACTTTCCGTTTCGATCGTCGATGATGTCAAAAGGAGCAGAAGGGAGTAATTGATCCCAAACGGTGTAATGCGTGAGCTGGCCATCTGACAATCTGCTCAGTCCTGCATCATGAACAATCCAGATCGTTCCATCAGAATCTGTATACGTATTAAATACGGCCTGCCCGGGAAAGCCTTCCTTGCGACTAACAGCTCGCATGCTTCCATCGGTTTGGATGATTTGCAGACCCGCATCATTCGTACCAATGAGGATATTATCTGAGCTATCTTGATGGATTGACAGGATAAAGTTGGAAGGAAAACCGCTCTGCGTATTCAAGATCGTAATTTCTCCCGCTGGATTTTGTTTGAATACGCCTCCGTCTCGTGTCCCCCCCCACAAATTCCCCTGCTTGTCTTCAAACAGCACGCGAAGCCGGAAATCGGGCAAACCCGATGCCTTATTCAACCAGGTTTCAGTTCCATTAGGGCTGATTTTCAATAAGCCTCCATAGGTGCCGATCCAGAGATTCCCTGCCCGATCCGGATAGATAACCCGTACCCGCTGCCTGGGAAGCTTCGTTCGGGTAGGGAAGGGCTGAACCCCTGCCTCAGAGATCATACTCAGGTTGCCTGAATTATCTCCTGTTAATATCCTTCCGTCTGGGATTTGAGCAATACTTTCGATGATAGGGGAGCGGAGCCCGGAAAGCGCTGTGTAATTGATAAATTTGCCATTGCGAAGGTACACCAATCCTGACCGGTAGCATGCCAGCCACATCCCGCCTTCTCGATCCGGCAGTAAGTCCAGTACAATATTGGAAGGCAGATCCTGTTCGGTACTTCTCCATTCCAACTCTGATGGACCCTTTATCCTACAAATACCACGGGTTGTGCTGCACCATGCAAACTGCCCTTCGTCCATTCGGATATTCGTTATATAAGCTCCCTCTGTACCCGAGATGGACTGTATTTGCTTGCCACTCATTACTGCAAGTCCTCCGGAAGTACCGATCCAGATCCTGCCATCTGCACCCATCTCAAGGGCAGTTATCTCATTGCTGGGTAGGCCATCTTGTTGGGTGAAATACTCGAATTTTTGTTGCCGAATACAGGCCAATCCCCGATCTCTTCCATTCGCGAATCCCAGCCAAACACTTCCGTCCGGGGCAGGGAGGATAGTTGTTATAGATGCGGTAGAAATCCGGGATTCTGATGCGTAATTCCTAAGCGTATCCTTGCCATACAACAGTGGTCCCCGTTTGGAACCAATCCAGATTCGATTTTGTATATCACTTTTCAGGGTTTGAATTTCCGGAATCTCTTCTTCTGTCAGGACCTGCCTGAAAGTATCGGCTTCAAAAACCACCAATCCGCCTGTTCCAACCCCAAGCCAAAGTCTTCCCTCCTGATCTGCAGTCATGGCAGTAATGGTGCCTCCGCCCAGTATCTGCGTGGTTCCCGGATCAAAAACTTCAAAATCGATCCCGTCGAAACGGGCAAGCCCCTGATAGCTGGAGATCCAAATATAGCCGTCCTTTGTTTGGGCAAGTGCTAATACGGAACTTGTGGGGAGTCCATCTTCGGTATCCCACGTTTTGAGAGGGAATTGAAGAATATCCTTGTCAGGAGGTAAAAACTGGCCCTGAGAGATGGCGCTACTGCTGAAAGCGAGGATCAGGTATGCCAGGATGCTCCAGGAAATCTGAAATTGATAAGAGCGATTCGTACGAAAAAACGTATATCGGTAGCGAGGTGACATTACTCCTTTATTTACGTGCGTTTGAGGAACTCGGCAGCGTCCAGCCTACAGGTTGAGTC
>CAYGTH010000088.1:2009-19532 GCA_964352745.1 uncultured Bacteroidia bacterium | reverse complement strand
CTTTCTCAACCAATTCAGCGTGTGTTCCGTCTTCTACGACCTTCCCCTGGTCGAGGACCAAAATACGATCCATCGCCAGAAGAGTGGAAAGCCGGTGGGCAATCGCGATAACCGTACGCCCCTGAATCAGGGTTTCCAATGCTTGCTGTACGATGTGCTCACTCTCACTATCGAGCGAGCTCGTCGCTTCATCCAAAATCAGGATGGGCGCATTTTGCTTCAACATCGCACGGGCAATGCTGATCCGCTGCGCCTGTCCACCGGAGAGTTTCACGCCGCGTTCTCCCACGAGGGTATCATATCCCTCAGGCAAATCGACGATAAAACTATGTGCGCCCGCGCGTTTGGCAGCCTCAATTATTGCTTCCTCAGTCGCATCCGGGTCTCCATAGAGAATATTTTCCCGGAGACTTCGGTGAAACAGCATACTGCTCTGCGGCACATAACTGATTGCCTTTCGCAGGCTTTCCAGCGATACTTCCGCAATAGCTTGTCCGTCAATCGTAATCGCCCCACTCTCCACGTCATACATTCGGAGGAGTAATTGCGTGAAGGTACTTTTTCCAGCACCGCTTTCGCCTACCAAACCCACCTTCTGACCGGCGGGAATATTCAGGCTAAACTCCTCAAAGACCGTCCGTCGTCCACCATAGGAAAACTTCACTTTCGAGAAGGCTACTGCTCCAGTCGATGTTTTCAAGTCCTGAGCAGATTCCTGATCGACGATCTCATGGGGATGCGTAATCATGTCCAGGCCTTCCTTGACAGTTCCATAATTTTCCATCAGCCCGTTCAGGCTGCTCCCGATAAACAGGAGAGATTCCAGGATTCCCCAGGTCAGGTTGACGACCATGACAACTTCACCGATGGTCAGTTTCCCCTGTCCATTGAGCCAGATAGCCGTCAGAAGCATTCCCGCCAACAAGCCCGATTGCAAGAGATTATTGGCAACCAAAATCCCCTCCGAATAGCGCCAGCTTTTCAGGCTTTTGCCCTCATGGTCCTGTATATAGGTCTGCACCCGCTTTTTTTCCTTCCCCAAATGCGCAAACTGATGTACCGCGACAATGTTGGTGATAATATCCACCAATTGTCCTTTTAAGGCAGTATATGCATGAGAAGAAGTCTCAGACAAGCGGGCTTTCTTTCTAACCAGAATGGTATTCAGGGTTAAAAACAAGACACACCAGACCGCCATCAATCCGGCCAACATAGGCTTGGCAGTGTAGGCAAATCCAATGGAAAGGAACAGTTGTAAAAAGGTTGGGAAGAAATTCCACAACATTTTTGGCAGCATGTCCGAAACGCCGTTAGAGGCATTCGTAACTTTCGTTGCAAGCGAACCGGCAAATCGATCTGCAAAATAATTGCTACTGTGCTGACTGAGCCAGTTGAACAGGCTCAAAGAAGCAAGGGACCGGGTCTTTATAATCCAGTGCATTCCCAAATAGCCACTTGTCCGCCAGCCGAGTTGGGTGAAGACATACGTACCGATGTAGAGAAATGCCCAGTTCAGGGCGCTCCCGGTCGATCCTGCAAGCGCATCCACCAACTCTTTCATTACATAGCTGAGAGAAACGCTCGCCCCCTCCGCCAACATAACAACAGCCAGCGCGGGTACGGCATAGTACCAAAACCGCTTACTCAGCCGGTAGCTAAACTGCACAGCAGTCATGTGGGGGAACATAGTAATCCCCCGATGCTTTTTAGCATCCATGGCAATAGGTATTAGAAGGTGAAACAAATAAAAATCTCATGCCGCCAGTCCAAAGGAGGGGCACGAATGGGGGGCCGCAAATTCCGGAGAATCAGCAGAAAAATCGAGGGAAATCGTAAACGTTAATTCATGGTATCGAATTTAGGTGAGCCCACATATACGGGAAAGGGGAACAAGAAGTTGTCGATTGACTTCCGGATCTGCTACCGGAAAGCAGGAGGAAATAGTTCCAAAAAACTGAATACATTCTCAAAAACGAAACGCATTTTCTCAGAATGAAAATAATGAACACACACTAGAAATCACTAAGCCTCTACTAATCAAGTAGTTACGAATCAACAATTTCATCGGCACCGATATTGGAATATTACGATTGTACGAAGCGAAGATCAGCACATCAAATCACAAAATCATGTATTCTCCTGGCCCAGCTCTTACTCAGGCGGCCGAAACCCATATCAACACCTTGTCTTTTCGACCTGCCCGCCACGAAGGAATTGCCGCGACTTCCTGGATCAGTCTTCCCTTTTCCTTTCACCTCGAAGACTGACCGACAAAGAATTTTCAGGGTAGAGACCCATTGAAGCGGATGGTCCGGATGCCGAATAGGCAGTTCGGGCCATTTTTTGTTGCAAATTTGAAGCAGAGTAGATAGGTTAATATTGCGAATAGCGAACCGAATTAGCATACATACTGAAAACGTGTGCATACAGCACATTTATCCCAAAAATTATGGCGTAATTTGCGCACATAACCCCGGTTCATGGCTAAGAGATATAACGCGTCCCTCACTTTTATTTTTATAACCATTCTCATCGATGTCATCGGTCTGGGTATCATCATACCGGTGATCCCTTCCCTCATCGAAGACCTTGCAGGTAAAGGCCTGAGCGAGGCATCCCGAATAGGGGGATGGCTGCTGTTTTCTTATGCAATCATGCAGTTCATTTTTGCGCCGGTATTAGGCGAATTAAGCGATAAATTTGGACGGCGACCGGTTCTCCTGATTTCCTTATTTGGGCTGGGGATCGATTACCTCTTTCACGCATGGGCTCCTACGATTGCCTGGTTATTTGTGGGAAGAATCATCGCGGGTATTTCAGGTGCGAGCTTCACGGTAGCAACGGCCTACATTGCTGATATCAGCACGCCGGAAAAGAAAGCCCAAAACTTTGGTATGATCGGAGCGGCATTTGGTCTCGGTTTCATTATCGGGCCGGTTATCGGGGGAGTTTTTAGTCAATGGGGCATTCGGGTGCCCTTTTTAATTGCAGCGGGGCTGAGTTTTCTCAATTTCATCTACGGATTTTTGATTTTACCGGAATCCCTTTCCAAAGAAAACCGGCGTCCCTTTGAATGGTTACGTGCCAATCCGGTCGGGTCGCTCCTGCATCTCAGACGCTATCCACTCGTCATCGGAATGATTATCGCTTTTTTCTTTGCCTACCTGGCCGGGTATGCAGTGCAGGGAACCTGGTCATTTTATACCATGTTTCGATTTGATTGGGATGAACAAATGGTCGGCTATTCCCTTGGCGCCGTCGGTGCACTGGTCGCTATTGTGCAGGGCGGGTTGATTCGAGTCATCGTGCCACGAATAGGTGAACGAAATGCGATTGTCATGGGATTTATCCTCTGGGGGCTGGGCCTGTTCCTATTTGGCGTTGCCTCCGAGGGCTGGATGATGTTTGCGTTTCTCGTGCCCTATTGCCTTGGAGGAATTGCCTCTCCGACTATCCAGGGGATGATTTCGAATCAGGTACCCGCCAATGAACAGGGGGAATTACAGGGCGGACTGACAGGACTCATCAGTCTCAGTTCCATCATTGGGCCGGTTTTGATGACCAATGTATTCTATTTCTTTTCCAAAGATGATGCGATTATTTTCCTGCCCGGTGCCCCTTTTTTCCTGGGAGCCATCTTTATTCTAATTGGGATGTTTCTCGCGATTATTGCCCTGAGAAAATTACCACAGAAGGCCATTGTTACTGAGCGTAAAAAATAAGAAAGTGATGCCGGATGAGTTGAGAAACGGTCTAATCGCTTGTTTCTCTTGACTCCGCTACCGGCAACCAAGCGGTCTTAACTTGCTTCATGCCATTGACTGAAGTCCAGGCAAAGAGTACGCCCGAATGGATACGACTCATTCGGGGAAATCCACTGGAACGGGATTCATCGGTTTTGGAGATGAGAAAATCTTCCCTGCTTCCGGTATTCACGCTCACTTTTGCAGCCATAATAAAGACTTCGGATTCCTCCTTTTCCAGCCAGGAAACCATTACCGTCGAATCATTCACCCAAACCACCTCTACCCGACCCAAGGGCGTGCCCCGGTCGATCCGAATGGGATTCCCAAATGTACGTCCGCCGTCCGTTGAAAAAATCAGCTGAACCCGAGGGGAATTTTGTGCTGCCGAAAACCACACAAGGGCTAACTGGTCTCCGTTTCCAGCAATTCGGGGGCCATTGACCGGGCAGCCATTGATTTCCCAATTATCGGCATAAACGATCCTCGGAGTTGTCCATTTCCCTTCTTCAAGCCGCGTAATGGCGATATCCCTGATATCTGTTTCGGAACGGTCGCGGTACACCACCACAGGTCCCGGTGCCGTCATCGCAGCACTTGTTTGGCAACAATCACATACGCGATCATCTAGTTCCCACTCTCCAATTGTCTGCCCTTGCTGATCCCAGGCTTCTGCACGCAGGCTCATTGCGCCTCCATGCCCGTGTGCATCATGAGATTCGGCACCTCCTGTATTTCGACCATCCAACCAGGCAAACCAGAATCCGCCTCCTTTTCCGGGTAGAATCGACACAAATCCATGCTCAGTTTGGGTACTATCCTCATGCAATCCGATTGGAGCAGACCAACTCTTCCCTTGATCCTGAGATTGCATCACTTTTATATCATACGAATAGGGATCCGGCCCGCTTTTTTCCAGAAAATGCGCGACCAGTTCTCCGTAATTACTAATGGAAAGGCTCGGGAAATCAGCCCAATTCACAAACCAGTTATTGCCGCTCGCAATCTGCTGTGCAAGTCCCCACTGATCCTGTTCCCATTGAGCAAACCACAATTCAGTCAGGGAATCATTCGGCGTTTCCATCCACGAAAGGTAGCTTCTTCCGTTTGCATCCTGTGTCAGGAAGGGGGCCATACTATTTGGACCCGCCGGGCTTTGGATCGACTGGATAGCTGTTGTGGACAGTTCCGATTGACACGCAAAACTTCCGATTGCCAGGCAGATCAAGCCTATTAGTGTAATTCGCATTTGCTTATGGATTGGCAACAGTTGCGTTCAACAATGCCCGCATCCGCTCGATTTGCTTCGGATCATCCCAGGCTCTGCCTCCGGTTTCAGACATCACTTTCTGACCGGTTTTATCATAGAGAATGGTAGTAGGGAGTGCGTGAATCCCAAGGGATTGGAAGCCCGAAGCAATTTGTACAATTGGAAAGGTATAGTCGTTTTGTTGCTGAAAAGCACGAATTTTATTCAGCGGCTCATCAGATGCCACTAAAAAATACATTCCTTCAGGCCCCAGCTGCTGCCAGGCCCGTTCTATAGAAGGCATCTCCGCGATACAAGGCTTACACCAGGTCGCCCATAAATTCAAAAAAACCGGTTTTCCTGAATAGGAATCCCAGTCTATGGATTTCCCGTCCAGGTCCACAAATCGAATTCCATCAGAATCTGTGGTTTGCTGCACTTGTGCCGTGCTGGCCTGGGGAGTCTTTTCTCCACAACTCAACAGGGCCAGTACGCCCCCCCACAACAAGATCATCCCCCCATTTCTTAACTCAAATTTCATAATCAATGCCGCTTAATTCAATAATAGGCCTAATATATGACAACCTGCTTAGTTATGAGTCCCTTATTCGTCTGAATTTGAAAATAATAGCTGCCCGGCTGGTCCAGTTGGATGGGATCTTTTCCGGAGAAAGTACCGATCTGTTGGCCATTTACCCCAAATACCCGCACTTCTGTAAGGACGATATCAATTGGATAGGAAATCGTAACAGCAGCGGCAGAAGGATTGGGATAGACCTGAATATTGAGGTCGTCCATTTCTTTTGCATCCAAGCCCACAGTTCCACCAGGCATATTGACAATCAGGATTGTTCCCATACTGCCGACTACCCAGCCGAGGCTATCATTCAGGAAACAGATGCCCTTAAGGCTCTGAGTAGGCTGTAAATCAGGATTGATCCAATCCCAATTCAGGCCACCGTCGGTAGATTTCATAAATAAATTGTGCCAGCCACAGGCATAATATGCGTCGGGTGCAGGAAAGCAAAAATCGTACACCTGTCCATTATTGAGGGAGTCATTGTTTTGTGAAAAGGTCCAGTCAGTTCCCCCATTTACTGTTTTGGCCAGATAGGCGTTGTACCAACCTCCAATGAAACCGACATCTGCTGAGAGGAATTCAAAGGCTTCCAGGACAGAATTTTCCGAACCGGAATTCATGATCCACTCTCCCCAGGTAAGGCCCCCATCCGTAGTTTTGAGGGTTTTACCATTAGGTGCATTTCCCCTGCGACAGGCGAATCCCAGGGTATCATTCACAAACGACATAAGACCTATCGCATCATTGGGATTCACCAGTTGAAGCGTATCCCAGGTCATGCCCATATCCTGTGTCCGAATCAGCCCCACATCCGGGCTGCTGATAAAAGCGGTATTTCCATCGAGGATTTCCAAATCATAATAATGATTGGGACTTTCCCCTATTAAGGTCCAGGTCAATCCCCTGTCTGTAGTACGCATAAGTTCTTTTCCGACAACCAGCCCCGTGGAGTCATTGAAGAACCCGATTTTTCTAAATTCATTCTGCTGGGTAAGGGGAATTTGGGTCCAGTCCATACCGCCATTGGTACTCCGCAGAATGGTACCCGAATCACCAACTGCAATTCCAACTTGCTCATCGAAAAAGAAGACATCATTGAGGACGCTTAGGCTGCCAGAGTTGCCTGTCTGGAACTGCCCAAAAGCCGAGACATGGGCAACTAGAAAAAGGACAGGGAGGAGGAGTTTCATATAGCGTGTTGTGTTGCGAAATGGAAATCAGGAACCGTTCGTCTTACCCAGGACGTAACTCGGAGGCATTATGCGGCATGGGAAAAAAGTTTCTTTTCCCCTTATCAAATGGGCAGGTTACGGGCCTCCTTACAATTCTTTTTCAACACTGCCACAATGCAGCATCATATCTCCAAAATAGGGGTTATTCACCTCTTTTTCTGCCGCAAGCCAATAGGCTCCCGAATTGCCCAACGCCATAGGGCAGTACTGAAGGTATAGCGGAGAGTCGTTCGCACCGGTAGCCTTAATCAGCTCATAAACAGTATCAGAAAGGGAATTAAACTGTTCCCGCTGCACCTCGGGATCTTCCGTCGCGGCAATTTGTTTTGCATCGGCTCGGATTTTTTCAATTAAGGCGTCCTCGCTGTCTCCCAGCTTTTCCACCAATTGGGCAGCTGCTGCACGAGCGGATGTCCCATCTGTTTGGACCAGTGCATTTTTCACTTCCAGGTATGCTGCTATGATCTGTTGCGCCTGTTCTTTGGGAATGTCTCTGGCAGGATTCAGAACCTCTTTCAGGAAATGGTAATCCTCAAGAGCAGGAGCCTCCTGGCTGAAATGGGTATTCGCACTGGATACCGAGTACCCAACAAGGGCGATCACGAGTAAACTAAATGATTTCAGGATGTTCATCTGATTATGGGGTTAGGTAATAGAATATGAAAAAAATCAACTATAAGGATTAACATTTACTGCGAAGGGGAGGAAAGCGTTCTGATCACACTTCCACAATTTAGCATTTCATCACCGAAATAGGGATTGAGAATGGTCTCTTCCTTGCTGATCCAGTCGGCTCCCTCAAAAGAGTTGGCCATAGGGCAGTGCTGTACATAGAAAGTAGCTTCTCCGATCCCCAGTGCTTCGACGGTTTTGATTAATACAGCAGATAAAAACAGAAACTGATCCCGCTGTTTGGCAATCGCTTCAGCTGAAGCAATTTTTTCACTGTGCGCAGCAAGCGACCTCGATTGTTTCTTCCAGAATTCATGTGCCTCTCCGCTCAGAAGATTCCCTTCCATTTGTCCTAATTGCCGGAATAAAGAGCGAGCTGAAGTAACAGCAGCATTTGCATCCGTTGCAATCAGAGCATCTTTCAGTTGTAAATAGGACGTTATTAGTGTTCCCAATTGCTCATGAAAAGCATCCGGAATTTTAGCAGGATGAATCGGTGCAACGACCTCTAAAGGATTCATCATACTGGGTTGATTGCTGAGTTGGGCGGCGGCATCCAGTTTGAAGGCACCATTCGTTACGATGCGCTCTCCTGCTTCGAGCCCTGATTCCACAATGTAGTAGCCTTCAATCTCTTCTCCCAGCGTAATCTCCCGATAGGCAAAAGTGGTGGGGTCTTCAGGCCGTACCTGCGTGTACACTACCGACCGTTTTCCGGTCCACAGTACTGCCGAGACAGGAATGACGAGGGATTCTCCTTTTCCCGGTAGACGGGAGGCGATTTCGCCCCGTACAAACATGTCGGGTTTGAGTAATTGGCCGGAATTATTGAGTTCCGCGCGGATATAGGCAACCCGGGTTATGGGGTCGATCACCGGCTCGATAAAACTTACCCGGGTGCGAAACTCCTTGCCTGAAAGGGATTTGACTGTAACCGTAATCCGGTCACCTGTCCGAATCCAGGGCAAATCACTTTCATAGGCATCCAACACGACCCACACCCGACTGAGATTCGCAATTTCAAATAGCGAGCTCCCTTCCCGGATATAGTCTCCCAATGAAACCTGCCGCATCGTAACGGTTCCGGTCAGCGGTGCAAGGATATCAAACCGGGTAGCGGGCGTTTTTTGATGCTCCAATGAATCGATCTGGGTTTCGGTCAATTCCCAAAGCCGGAGTTTGTTTCGCACCGCTTCATATAGCTGTGGACTTTGTTCTTTTAATCCGAGTGCTTCCCACAACTCCTGCTGAGCAGTGATCAATTCCGGGGAATATACACTGGCCAGTTTCTGCCCTTTGCGGACTGCCTGCCCCGTAAAATTGATATACAATTGCTCAACCCTGCCTGGGAATCGTGCGGTAATGGCCGAAATCCGGCTTTCATCGGCTTTGATTTTGCCGGAAAGTGCCAACTCTTTTTCCGGAGACAATTGTTGAACGGTACTGGTTTGAACATTGGCAAGGCGGAGGGCAGCTTCTGACATCTGCAATTCTCCTGCAACTTCGACGGCTCCCGAAACTGTTTTCAATTTTGTCAGGTCCATGCCACACAGCGGGCAGGTTCCCGGCCCATCTTCCTGAATCTGCGGATGCATCGCGCAGGTCCACACCTCTTCTGAAGCGTGCTCGTGCGTATTAGATTCGTCGCCACCAAACAGTAGCCAGCCCAAAAACAAGCCCAGTACAACCAGTCCCAATTGGGGTAAAAATCGCCGAAATAAGGGAAGTGATATGATATTTTTCATTTTTTCAATAGTAAGGAATACTCATTCTCCTGTCAAAAAAGTCAAATAGGCCTTTGCGATGTGCTGATCTGCACGTGCTGTTTCCAGTTCCATCGCGTAGCGGAGCAAATCGCGATGCAGACCGATGAGTTCTTCAAACTCCGTCCCCGAAACCCGGTACGCAGCCAGCAGGATATCTAATGCCTGTCGTGCCAGTTTATTTTGTTTGCGGAACAAGGCAATTCGTCGGCTTGCATCCTCATATGCATACAGAGCCTGCGCCATTTCGGCCTCCAATTGATTGCTGCGATCTTCCCGCTGATGCTGCATCGCCTGCTGCTGAAATTTTGCCTCGTGAACCATGGCGTGATGTTGTTTTCGATGAATGGGAATATTCAATCCAATTTGAGGAAACAAGAATGCATCACGGCCATTTTGCGGCAATTCCATATCCGTTCTCGCAGAGATGGGTGCATAATTCATTCCTACCGAGAAGGAGGGCTTACCGTGTTTATTGGCTACCGCTACTTGTTTGGCCCATCGCTCCGCCTCATGATCCAGTTGTAAGAGGTTGGGATTTTGACTTCGAATGCGTTCCCAGGTCTCCGCTTCATTCTCCAACACAACAGCGTCTGTCAAGGTATCTGGAATTACGAGTGAATCGATCACGGACCCGTTCAGCAAGGCATAAAATCGGGCTTCTAAGGGTAATCGTGAAGATTCGAGCTCCAGGAGGTGATTGTCCAGTTCATTGCGTTCCAATTGAATTCGGAGAATGTGGGCAAAGCTGGATTTCCCGGCCTCAAAGCGCCCTTGCGCGAGGGTTTCCATGCTGGATAGGAACACCAGATTGTCCTGGGTAATTTCAATTGCCGAACGAAGCGCATAGAGTTGGAAATATACCTGTCGCATGTCATAGAACAGCTTCGACTTCGCAGATTGAAAGATCTCGAATTTAGCCTTCGCTGCTGCAGTCGCGACTGCTTGTTTGGCACCCGGCGTACCAAACCAGGGAAAATACTGGGAGACCGAGAGATTCCCTCTTTGTGCGCCTAACCTCGTTTCTACGGGACTGACAAACAGGCCAAAAGAAACCATCGGATCGGGTAAAGCTCCTACTTGCGGCACCTTTTCCAGGGCTGCCTGATAATGCAGAAACTGAGCCTTGAGGCCGGGATTCTGTTCCGCCGCCTGTATGAGATACGTGTCCAGTGTATGTTGGGCGAATAGGGAATTGCCCATCAAGCAACCAGCAATTAGCAACCCGTATAAGCTTAGTATTTTTTTCATCTGTTTCAGGTTTTGGTAGTCAGGCTTTTTTCCTTCCAGCTTGCGTATAGCACGGGTACGATGAACACGGTGATCACCTGGATCAGCATGCCGCCGACAGTAGGGATCGCCATGGGAATCATAATGTCTGCTCCTTTCCCCGTTGCAGTCAGGACCGGTAGTAGGGCAATCAAGGTCGTTGCCGTGGTCATCATGGCCGGGCGAATGCGTTGTGTTCCGGCTCCAATCACGGCTTTGCGCACCTCAGCTACACTTACCGGATTTTCCCGGTCAAAGGTCTGTTTCAAATAGGTTCCCATCAGTACGCCGTCATCCGTGGAGATCCCAAAGAGGGCGATAAATCCCACGGCAACCGCAACACTCATATTGATGGGATGAATTTGAAACAGATGTCGCAGTTCTTGTCCTGCGATTGAGAAGTCCATAAAACCGGATTGATGGTAGAGCCAGAGCATGAAAAATCCCCCGGAGAGGGCTACAAATACGCCCGAAAAAATCATAGCAGTGATCCGAACAGATCGAAATTGCAGGTAGAGAATCAGGAAAATGACAACCAGAGACAAAGGAATCAATAAGCGAAGTTGTTTCACCGCCCTAACCTGGTTTTCATAATTGCCCGCAAATTGCATGCTCACCCCTATCGGTACCTGCAAGCTGCCAGCATCTATCTGTTCTTGTATATGCGTTTGCACCCGATTGACGACTTCAACTTCGGCCTCATCTTCTTCTTTATCAAACAGCACATAGCTCACCAAAAAGGTATTTTCACTTTTGATCGCTTGCGGCCCCTGCACATATTTAAAAGTGGCCAGTTCGGCCAACGGCACCTGTGCACCACCGGGAGTGGGAATGAGAATTTCGCCGATTTCGCCGGGATTACCCCGCAGTTCCCGTGCATACCGGAGGCGAATATCAAAGCGTTCCCGGCCTTCAACCGTTTGACTCATGCGCATACCGCCTACGGCTACTTCGAGGTAACGCTGCACGGCCTCAATCGTCAAGCCATAGCGCCCAATGGCGACCCGGTCGATCTCTATCTCCAAATAGGGTTTTCCCACTATTCGCTCAGCAAATACGGATTGAGGGTCCACGCCCGGCACTTCCCGAATCAGGGACTCCAGTTCTATTCCAAACGCTTCTATCGTATTCAAATCCGGCCCGAAGACCTTAATCCCCATAGGCGCGCGCATTCCCGTAGAGATCATAATCAAGCGTGTTTGAATCGGTTGGAGCTTGGGATATGGCGTAAGCCCCGGTAATTGGGCCCGACTCTCGATTTCTTCCCAAATGTCATGGGGAGATCGAATATGATCCCGCCAGTTTCGGAAAAACTGCCCATCGGGATCGGGAATCAGTGCCCCTTGCTCATCCCGCACAAATTCTCCGGAATCATCTGTCTGAAATCGAATCCGCCGCCCATTGACATCCAGCTCATATTCCGGTTTGTAATTGATCACATTCTCAAACATGGAAATAGGCGCAGGGTCAAGTGCGGAAACAGTCCGCCCCCATTTTCCGACTACTATATCAACCTCAGGTATAGCCTCCACGATCATATCCAATTGCCGAACAGTTTCCACACTTTCAGCCACGCCTGCATGGGGCATACTACTGGGCATCAGCAAGAAAGAGCCTTCATCCAATGCGGGCATAAATTCAGATTTCACCCCCGGAAAACGCTTTTCCATCCGCTTCCAAAATGCCGTTTCCCCCAGGTTCCAATCTGTATTCCCCAACATTCCCTCAAAGCCCACAGACGTCAATACGCCCATGAACAAAATAAGGGCAGGCAGCAGGAGAAATTGCCCTTTATGATTCAGGCACCAGCCGAGCATAGCCGGATACCAGCGCACAATTGCCATAAGACTCAGCAGGATCAATCCAATCAGCATTCCGACAAAGAGCATATTGATTCCCAGGCTATTTTCAGGGCCGAGGGGCAGCCAGGTTTTGCTGAGGAGAATCCAGACGAAGAGCAGAACAATTCCGATTTGGACATAGGGAAGCCAGCCCTGCCGTTCAACGGATAAAAAGGTCGCACTCACCCCTGCCAGTCCAAAAGCGAGGACGGCCATGCCTACCCCAACTGAATAGTTGGACATCAGGAAAATGCCTCCGAGAATCAGCATTGTATTTCCCAATCGCCGCATCCAGACAGAAGCGCTTCGGGCTGGCAATAACCACTGCCCGATCATGGGCAGAAATACCAACCCAATGACCAGCGCTCCCAGCATGGCAAAAGTTTTGGTAAAGGCAAGTGGGCGAAACAATTTCCCTTCGGCAGCCTGCATAGCAAATACCGGCAGAAAACTGACCACAGTCGTCGTTACGGCCGTAAGCACAGCCGGGGCCACCTCCATTACCGCTTCCAGGATAGTGGATTGTACAGATCGCCCTGCATTTCCGGGCAATTGAAGGTGGCGGAGCATATTCTCCGAAATCACCACGCCCACATCTACCATCACCCCTATCGCAATAGCGATTCCGGACAAAGCGACAATATTCGCTTCCACTCCTCCGAGCCACATTGCCATAAAGGCCATCAAAACGCCCAGTGGTAAGAGGCCCGCAATGAGGAATGAAGCCCGCAGTTGAAAGACCAGCACGATCACAACGAGCATGCTAATGAGAATTTCAAGGGAGAGGGCTTCTTCGAGCGTGCCAAGGGTTTCGCGGATGAGGCCACTCCGGTCATAAAAGGGCACAAGGGTTACGGTTGAGGTACTACCATCCGAGAGGGTTTTTACGGGTAATCCCGGACCGATTTCCTTGATTTTTTGTTTGATCGCTTCAATAACTGCCATCGGATTGGAGCCATAGCGTGCTACCACCACGGCACCAGTAGCTTCTGCACCGCCTTTGTCCAGCCCGCCACGCCGACTGGCAGGCCCCATTTGCACCCGCGCGATATCTTTAATTCGGACCGGAACATGCTCCCTGACTTTGACGACAGATTCTTCGATATCCGCCAGGCTTTTGACATACCCAATCCCCCGCACAAGGTATTCTACGCGATTCACTTCGAGGGTACGGGCTCCCACGTCGAGGTTGCTTTTTCGGACAGCGGTCATGACCTCATCTATGCTGACACCATAACTCTTCATCGCATCCGGGTCCATGTCGATCTGATATTCTTTGACGAACCCGCCGATGGCTGCCACCTCTGCCACGCCGGGCGTAGTCGCCAGGGCATAGCCTACATAAAAGTCCTGAATCGTCCTTAATTCCTGCGGATCCCAACCCCCTGCGGGATTTCCTTCGGCATCTCGTCCTTCGAGGGTGTACCAAAATACTTGTCCCAGTGCAGTCGCATCCGGCCCCAAAGCAGGGGCTACTTCCGGCGGGAGCGTTCCTCTCGGCAGGGAATTGAGTTTTTCCAGAATCCGCGACCGCGACCAGTAGAATTCGATCTCTTCCTCAAATATGAGATAGATGCTGGAGCGTCCGAAAAGGGAGTGGCTGCGAATGCTTTTGACCCCCGGAATCCCCAGTAAAGCAGTCGTCAGGGGGTAGGAAATCTGGTCTTCGATATCCTGCGGCGAACGGCCGGGCCATTCGGTAAAAACAATTTGCTGATTTTCGCCGATGTCAGGAATGGCATCGACCGGAACCGGGTCGCGGGGCAGCCCCGGGAGATCCCAGTTGAAGGGTGCGACCATGAGTCCTCCGGCAATTATAAGCAGGAGGAGCAGTGCCGTAACCAGTTGATTCTCCAAAAAGAATCGGATGATAGATCGTAGCATGTGAAATGGCTGAATGATCTGAAAAAATGAAACGCAGGTACCCGGCAGCCGGAATGTATCCGATGCCGGGAGCTTCAGTCAGTCAATTCAAATCAAAAAGGTCTGGATCAGGACCGGAATATTGCGCCGAAGGAGTGGCGGTCGGTACTGATCGAATTTGGGGACAGGTTGTTTGAGGAATGCCGAAAGGTGAATTCCCGATTCGCTTGCCAAAACAGGCTGCATCAATTGAATTTCCCACACAAGTGAAGGGGAAGCAGGCTGAAAATCATCTACTACCTGAAAATGATGGTGCTCATCCTGGCAACAGGGGAGGCCCATATCCATTTCTTCTTCCATGCAGGATTCTCCTACAAACGAGAAAGTCGCATATGCAAATTGGCCCAGGCAAAAATGCTTTTTCACCGACAAACCGGTCAGGGAGACCAGCAGCAGGCTTGCAAGCATCATATGGGTAATTTGTTTGACGATCATTGTTGAGTAGAGGAATAGACTTTAGACGATAGAAAGTAGAGAACACATTCGTTCCTGTCACCCTACAAATATACGGGTTTCCTTCATAAAGTTGTTAAAGGAGTGTTGGGGAGTATCTTACATCTGATCCTCAACAGCTCAATCAACCGAGAAATATTCCACTCCATTTTCGCCTACAAATAGCGTTTTCCCCTTGTATGTTACCCGAAATACAACGAACGACCAACTCCTGGAAACATCCAATGAAATCCCTTTTGCGGCGGCTTCATAGCGGGGCGGAATCAGCTCATAGGTGGAAAAGAGGAGCTTGATTCCATATTTCCCATTCAGCTTTGGATATATGACTTGATCAAAATCATAGTTCTGGGTGTGGATCGAATCATACATAAAGGGAAGGTATATCTCCCCCGTTTCTGTAAGAATTCCGGTTTTGCCTTCCCGCTGGGCAACAAACAGAAAACGGAAGCCATATTTTGCTTTGACCGAAGCATAACCGCTATAGTCCAGAATCGCGGTTACGTCATCCACTTCCAGGTCCAGTAAGCTTTGTTCTTTGAGTGATAATAAACGTCGTTTGCCATCTTTGAATACCCGTTGAAAAATAGGATCAATATGATCCGAGCCATAGAACAGGCCTCTCCGGTCGATCGAATCCAACTGCAATTCAGTTTTGAGTCGCTGCATGCTGGGGGACAATTTACGAACCCCCTGTGCGGTACCGGGATGGCTGGGGTCCCAAAAATACGCAGCGGGTGCAGGAGTTTTAAAAACTTCTTTAGCCGAATATTGCTTCAATTCCTGTCCAATTACATGGAACACGCTATCGGCTGTCATGAGGATCAGGGATATCGATCCATCATCCGGATAAAAATTAAGGTCTTCGCTGCTGAATAATCGGATAAAAGATTGTTCCACAAATTGCTTTCCCAGGTGGGTGTACAGACGATAGGCTCCGTTTTTTCGACCTAATACCGTTTTATTGCAATAAAAGGTTGAAATCAAAGTATCCATTTTCGATAGATATTTATTTCCCCGATCATCAACCAGAAACATTTTCCTTTTTTTACGCGCCAAAAAGAGGTTGAACGAATCTGGAAAGGTAAGCAGATTGTTTGCGTAAATCAGGGTATCATATTGCAACGGAACAATGGCTTCTCCTACCTCATTGATAATCCCATATCGACCTTTCAGACTGACCCTGGCAGAAGGTTGCTGGGTTGAACGATGATGACTGCGAAAGAAAGTAGCAGATTCGTATTGGGGCTGAATAAGCATCTGCCCCAGAGTATCTGAATACCCCCACTTCCCATGATCAAAATAGGGAACCAACAGACTGTTGGTATAGGACATTTCTTGTGCGCTTATCTGGGAGAGGGGAATGAGCAAGAACAGGTAAATAACAATTCGAGTCATGAAATAGGAGGCTAATATTCGAGTGTAAATATTGACATTCTTATAACGAGCTACAAGTCTGCAAGCAAATTCAGGCGGGCAGGATAGCTTCCAAGCTGTATCAGTAATACAAATACTTGTTAGACATTGAGCCTTCCCTGAATTTGTATTGTTTCAATGGGCTAAGGTTGTGTAATTTGTATGCATTAGCTATTGAGACTTTCTATTCAAGTGAATGATCCTCTTTTTCTTCCCGAAAAAATGCAGTCAATCAGGTAGGAGGAGATTCAAATGGTCTCCCCGGTCGGCATAAAAAATCATTGCGCATTGTATCGCTCTGGGGGCCCAACCGGAACCAATTGGATAGGGAGCTGCTTTTTACGGGCGTGCCTGGAAGGGGCGAAGACAGGAGCGACTCCCTAATCCTTTCATTTTTAGTACCAGCGAATGCATTCGATTATGAACTTAAAACGCCTCATCGGCCAACTTCATCTCTGGATCGGCCTTATCATTGGTCTGCTATTTTTTGTCATCGCCTTTTCGGGTGCCTTATATACCTGGGTCCCTGAAATCAGCAGAATTGTGTACCGTCAAGCGGTGGTTCCCCAATCCAAGGCCTTTGTTTCGGTTTCTACCTTAAAAGCTACGCTGGACCGGGAGTTTCCGGAAGGAGATTTCCGAACCGCTTTTTACCGGGATTCTGCAAGTGCCATACAAGTCCTCCTGTACGTTCCCGGCACGTATTACCATGCTTTTCTCGATCCCTATAGTGGAGAGTTACTTCATGTGCAGGACATGAAAAAAGGAGCCCTGAATTATATCAAGTTCTTGCATCGCAACCTGCTATTGGGGGATTTTGGCAGGCAGGTGGTTCACTGGGTTACGCTATTCTCCTTCCTCATGCTGATTACGGGCCTCGTGCTTTGGTGGCCGCCCAACAAAGCCGGTAGAAAGCAGCGGTTTACCCTCAAATGGACCGCATCTCCCAAGCGACTGAATTATGACCTCCACAATGTATTGGGCTTTTACGCGACCTGGATAGTCATATTTGCGGTTATCACAGGCGTTTTCTGGGGATTTGGCATCCTGAAAACGGGGCTCCAACTGAGTACAGGTGAACAACACCAGACCTATGATGTACCGGCATCCATAGCACCTGAAGCAGAAACATCCATCGATCATTTTGTGCTCCTGGATAGCCTGGCACAGGTATTCAGACAGCAATATCCGGATCGTTTCATTCGCATCAGCAATCCGCATAAAAAAACCGACCCGATTAATCTGACAGTTGTAGATAAAGACCTGGTTGTGTACCGGGCAGATCATTTTTATTTTGATCGATATACTGGAAATCGCTTAATGGGTCATTTTGAGCATGGGTTGGCTGCCGAAAAAAGCAGTTTTCATATATGGAACGAGATGGT
>CAYGTH010000088.1:0-1909 GCA_964352745.1 uncultured Bacteroidia bacterium | reverse complement strand
CCGATCAGGATACGCAGCGGACCGAGCGGCAGGCGCACATTTGAGTGAATATAAATGGCCCAGATGCCGCGAAAAGCAATGATGCCCGCCAGTGTTTCGAGGGGGAAACCCATCATGAATGCGGGGAGATTGATCAGGCCGATGGTATAAATGGAATCCAAGGGATGTTCGCGATGAGCTGCCAGCCAATCCAGGTGTTGCGCGCTGTGATGTACTTTATGAAAGCGCCACAAGAAACCCACTTTATGTTGCAATCGATGCCCCCAGTAAATCAGGAAATCACTCAAGATCAATACTTCAATCGCTTGTAACCACCAGGCCTGATCCTGTACTGCAGTCCGAAAGTCAAGGGAGACGATACCCGTCAACCATTCGGAGAAAAAGCTCAACCCCCACAATACCAAGCCGCTCCACAGGACGTACTGCCCCACAAAAAAACAAAAGTCCAGCAGCCAATGCGGCCGAAAAAACCGCTGACTGGCTTTCGCAGGAAAAACCTTTTCCATGGGAACAAAGACCAATATGAGAAACAGCAGGCTCAGGCCAGTCGCTTGAAGGAGGTTCCAGAAATCCATTAAAAAGAGATTATAGACATGAGACAACAGGTATTGAGTAGGGAGGCGGATTTTCAAGAATGAGATACAAGACAATCGTATCGAGTCTCAATACCTGAATCTGTTTTATTCCTTATTGCTAGTGGAATCCGCTGCGGGTTCCAGTTTTGTTGAATCGGGTATCATAAGCGTTGTATCAGGTACTGAGAGGGGAATAAAAACAGGCGCTGATTTGGAGCCACCCATAATCGGGATAGGTGCGTTTATTACAGAATCTTTTTTATTGACTGCCTTATTCAACACATCCCGCTGCTTTTGAGGATCGGCTAAAATGATCACTTTCGAAGAGGGAATAACAAGGGGGGCTTGCGTAAGCGAATCTGATTTTGCAAGACTATCCGCCTTACTAACAGGCAATGCTCCGCCATTGGGGCTAAGTTGAAGGAGTTGCTCATTCATCTGCCAATATCCGGCACGATGCGTAACAAAGAGGGCAATCAGGCTGACAAAAGAAATGAGGGTAATGAGTTTAACTATTGTGTGTTTCATGCGGAATGTGCTTTTCCATTCGGAATCGTAAGGCAATTTCTTCCTTCAACTCAAGGTAATAAAATCAGCATCCAATTCTATGTCCATATAGGTTTTCAGGTATTTTAGATAGGTCGCATCATCTGGAATCGTCGTTTCGGTTATCGTATCTCCCTCCGTGATCTTCAAGACATCGCCTGCCAGGCTGATCCGTCCTGTGGGCGTAGCGAGGGAACACATTCGCTCCGATTTCGCGATACCACCTTTTCATATATGGCTTCCAATTCCGGAATAATGGGCGTGTCTGTATGAATATCGAGATTTTCAAAGGGGACCGCATGCAGATGATGTGCTTGTAAGGATTATAAGACGGCTAAGTTAGGCTTGAGTTCGCTGGTGTATCGAATGCGATTGAGGTAGTCGGTCAAATTCATGTAGGTTGCTTTTTTCGCTGCTCTTCTTCCCGCTCCCCGCTCTTCGGGATTTGCAATCCCGAACCCCTGGTTTCCCGCCGCAGATTTTTGAGGGGCTGCTGCGGGATTACAAATCCCGCAAAGCTGTTGCTTTTTTCGCTCGCTTGCACTCACCGCGCTCACTGGGATTTGTAATCCCGGTTCCCGACAGGCTGTTTTGAGCATGCCCACGTACCTCTCGCGGGATTACAAATCCCGCAAAGCTGTTGCTTTTTTCGCTCGCTTGCACTCACCGCGCTCACTGGGATTTGTAATCCCGGTTCCCGACAGGCTGTTTTGAGCATGCCCACGTACCTCTCGCGGGATTACAAATCCCGCAAAGCTGTTGCTTTTTTCGCTCGCTTGCACTCACCG
>CAYGTH010000087.1:16312-19568 GCA_964352745.1 uncultured Bacteroidia bacterium | reverse complement strand
GGGCTCTTCAATCCCCAGGCATTACCTTTTTGGGTATTTGTAATTGCTTATTTCCAATCCGCTCAACTCATTGCCCTGGATGGAATGGAAATCAAATTGGGGCTGTTAGTGAGTTTCCTGGCGGGGGTATCAATCGGAAAACTAGGCGCACTTACCTTATATGGAGCCTTGAGTGTAGTGGTTACGCAGAAAATCAGCTCGCTGGGACTTTGGATGAATAAAGCCCTGGGCTCTATATTTATAGTCCTTGCTTTGATACAGGGAATTAAGTTATTCTAACTGTAGAAACAAGACAAAAAATAGGAAGGGCTGATCCTGGCAGATCAGCCCCAATACCACATGTTAGCTTTCCCTATACAGCTAGTAAAATCGGGTATCTTTTCCTGTTCACGTTTGCATGATATATGCATCAGAAATGTAGAAAAAAAATTGTAAAATATTCTCTCAAACCCCCCATATCCTCCACAAACGGGTACAAGTGCGGAAGAATTACGTAGTTATACGCACCGCCTGTCTTTCAGCATTCCAGGTATAACTACTACGAATTGCGTACTATAGCCTGGGTGGAATGAGTCGGAAATTCAGTCAAATAAAAATCCCCTCTTGACTATGGTTGGCGCCATAGGGCAGAGGGGACTTAGGAGGAGATTTTACAAAGGAGCGAAGCTCAGTTCCAAATGGATGCTGAGTTTGCCTTCTCTCGACGAATATAACAGCAAATCTTATGCCGAATAATTCGGCTGTCTGAAATATCTGGAATACCTAAGGATTTCTACGCAAGATGGCCTTCTGAGCTACCTGAATGGGATAATCAAAAACCGGAGGAATTGTATCTCCATCAACCAGAATGGTATCTCCACTTACAATTGGTGCATCGAGCTTACTGGAAATGATGGTGAATATGAGCTCTTCGCCCACTCGCTCATAGGCATCTGTGATCATACTCCCCATAACAGAAAATTGCCCGCGAAAAGCATTTTCGATATGGTACCCATTTAAATAGATTCCATTTTTTTCATCAATTTGATAAATCCCTTTTTCTGCATCTATTTCTACCAATTCATATTCTCGGGGAGATCGTGTTTCCCCTTCCCCATATACGATTACCCAGGTCCATCTATTTGAGTCAGGAATGGGATGTACGAGTAGCTCCATTGGATAGGTACTGGCGGTATCCCCACCCGGTCGCCAAATATTAAGGGTTCCTTTCCAATCTCCTTCCCAATCATCCGGGAAAACAAAGCGCTCTGCTACAGGATTGGAATTGTCTTCAGAGGAGGATTCACATGCGGGAAATACAAAGAGTCCCCCTAAAGTGGTAAGAACAAGTAGAATTCTCAACGGTGAGTACATGATGTCTGTGTTTCGGTAAATGTAGTCCAAATGATACGCAATTGTCAGTCATTTTCATAGAAATTGCCAGCAACATCAATATTGTTCTGGTCAAATCGTGGAAAAGTGAATAAAGTTTCAAATGATACCGCAAGAAATTCCCTAAGATTGTATAGTATTACCCTGCTAACCAGCGCGAAAGTCTTTGTCTATGCCAACAAAAAAACCGAGGAAGAAAATTTTTGTGCTCGATACTTCCGTTATTCTATATGATAGCGACGCGATCAAGAACTTTGAGGAAAATGATGTTGCAATCCCCATTACCGTCCTTGAGGAGCTTGATAATTTCAAACAGGGAAGTGCTACTAAAAACTATGAGGCACGTGAATTTATCCGCTTTATCGATCGCCTATCCGGGAAGTTCACCTTACAGGATTGGATTCAACTCGAAGGGGAGGGGAGAGGCCGGTTTAAGGTGATCATGACGGAAAAGGCGAATGGGATAGATGCCGCAGTAATTTTTGACCACGAAAAAGCTGACCATCGCATACTCAATGCTGCATTCCACCTCCAGGAAGCAGAAAAGCAATCTTCCGTTATTCTGGTTACAAAGGATATAAACCTCCGTTTGAAAGCAAAAGCCCTGGGTTTACCCGCTGAAGATTACGAAACGGGAAAAATTCAGGACGTAACTAATCTATACAAAGGCCGGGCACAGGTTGAAAACATCTCTCATGAAGTAATCGAAACGGTATTCAGCAAGGGGGCTGTTTCCCCTGGGGCTGTATTGCCCGAGGATCCTGTAAATAATCATTATTACATTCTACGCAGTGGACAAAGCTCCGCGCTAACCTATTACAACCCGAGCTCAGAGATGCTGGAACGGGTGGAGAAGACTTCCGCCTATGGAATCAAGCCTCGTAATACGGAGCAGGCCTTTGCAATGCATGCGATCATGAATCCGGATATTCGTCTGGTAACCATTCAGGGAGTCGCAGGTACTGGAAAGACTTTGTTGGCGCTGGCAGGGTCTCTGGAGCAACGCAGGAACTACCGGGTTATCTTGCTGGCCCGCCCCGTGGTGCCGCTGAGCAACCGCGAGATGGGATTCCTGCCCGGAGACATCGGAGACAAGATCAATCCCTATATGGAGCCGCTATGGGACAATTTAAAATTCATCAAAAATCAGTTCAAAGAATCTGATGCCAATTACAGGCGTATCGAAGAGATGCTTTCCGCTGAGAAAATTTCGATCGCCCCCCTGGCTTTCATAAGGGGAAGAAGCCTCTCAAAAGTCATTTTTATCATTGATGAAGCTCAAAACCTGACGCCTCATGAGGTTAAGACCATTATTACGCGTGCGGGAGAAGATACCAAACTGATTTTTACAGGCGATATCCGACAAATCGACACCCCTTATCTCGATGAGCAGAGTAATGGATTATCTCACATGATAGACAAATTGAGGGGGCAGAAACTGTTTGCCCACATTACCCTGGAGAAGGGAGAACGTTCAGAACTGGCGAATCTGGCAAATGAGCTACTTTGACGAGGCACTTATCCACACTGTGGATAAATAGTGTTTGTAATTTGTTAATATGTGAAAAACTTGTTCGCAAGTTCATTCGAAATAAATTGCATACACTGGAAATAGCTGCTACATTTGATATATACCAAGTGAGAGATAAAAGGCTGGTTGTAGAACCAAACACAAAAATCCTTCACTTGCCGGACAGGCAGACTTCGGAAAACCTGGAAGGCACGTTCTTCGGAATATTGTTTAGGCTGCTGTTTGATCTCTGAAAACCATTTCATCCCTGAGGGGAAGGTTCTTAGGAGCCGAAATCGGATGTGCAGAGATCGGCTGAGACGAACTCTATGGAGTTAGATACCATAAGAAGTCGGAAATGCGAACTTCGGTTTG
>CAYGTH010000087.1:5680-16212 GCA_964352745.1 uncultured Bacteroidia bacterium | reverse complement strand
AAATCGGGGTGCTAAGGCATGTTCTAAACAGCAAGGTGGGAAAAGGTGATTGAGTACAACTCTTCGGAGGTATGCCCATGCATCAGCCCGTCAGACGTTAAGTTCGGGATAGAAACGGGAAGCAGGCTTGTCTTGCCAAACGAATTTACACCTGACGGAAACGTTAGCCACAATAACTGTAGCTTGGCATTTTTATGGGATTACGATCCTCTAGAAATGAGATAGGAACCTCATCCTCACAGATGGAGTTCCTATCTTTGTTTTATACGCATTATCTTTACGTAACGTCTGAGAGCTTTTTAGTTGAAAACAATTGAAAAGCTTTCGCAGTTTTACTCCCAATAAACTGAATCGAAATCCGTAGTGCAATATGTCTAAGCAGAAAAAATCCATTGTGAATCCGATAGATAAGGATAAAATCACAGAAACGCCCCATATTCTTCCTTATGCCCATACCGTTGGGGGCGCTGTCATTAAGCCAATTGATAAGGGGCGGGTGAAAGGGAACGCAATGGCTGCCATGGAACAGCAGACGGATATGCAATTGGGGCAGATTCGGGAACAAATTGAATTACTGGCAAAGCAGGCAGGGCAAATCCAGCGGCGGGTAGAAATCTCGGAGCAGATTTATGGCGCTGAAATTGGGTTTAAGCCTCTCATTTCACACATATACCATCTCTATCGTAGAAAAAACGGAAATATGGTCTTATCTATGGTTGCCCCGGTAGAGTGGGGGGCTTCTATGCCCTATGATGAGTTTATTGGAACAGTCAAGCTCCTGGCCGATCACACGTGGGATATTTTGGACTAAAGATAGGTTTATATAAACCACATCAGAATTGAGTTCACAATAGAAAGTACGATACTAAATCCTACTGCCCATCCAAAACTTCGCACACTAAAACCCGGAGATACGCGGGTAACAATCAGGATAATAAGGCCATTTATGACAAACATAAAGAGGCCCAGGGTAATAATCGTCAAGGGAATAGAGATGAATCCCAGGATAGGTTTGATAAAGGCATTGGCTACTGCAATCATCACAGCAGTCCAAAGTGCACTTCCAAAATTCTTTATAGCAACCCCCTCCAGAAAAAATGCGGCAATCATTACTGCAACGCCGCTGATGAGGATGGTGATTAATGTATTCATGATGTAGGCTTCTGGTATATTTTGCTTAACGGAAGATGAAGGTCTACAGTTTCATAAATAGCGATATTGCCCATAGGGACCTATAAAAAGATATGCCCTGAAGCAAAGACTCCAGGGCATATTTTTTAGAAGTGATTTCGGATTATCCGAATACATTTACCGCATTCAAGTCCTCAAAAGCTACTTTCAGGCGAGCCATAAGACCCTGCGAACCTTTGCGTAACCAAACGCGAGGATCGTAATATTTTTTATTAGGCTTATCCTCTCCATCAGGATTTCCGATTTGCGTCTGCAGGTATTCCCGGTTAGCAGCTTCGTACTCACGAACGCCATTCCAGAATGCCCACTGAGTATCCGTGTCAATGTTCATCTTGACCGCTCCGTACTCGATTGCTTCCCGGATTTCTTCTCTTGAAGAACCAGAACCACCATGAAATACAAAGTTGATCGGATTGGGAGCAGTACCATACTTTTCCTGCACAAACTCCTGCGAGTTTTTCAGGATAATAGGCGTAAGCTCAACGTTTCCAGGCTTGTAAACCCCGTGCACATTACCAAATGCAGCTGCAATGGTAAAGCGATCGCTGATCTTCTTCAATTCTTCGTAAGCATAAGCAACTTCCTCTGGTTGTGTGTAGAGACGAGAGCTGTCAATACCTGTATTGTCTACTCCGTCTTCTTCTCCTCCAGTTACTCCCAACTCAATTTCGAGTGTCATGCCGATTTTGGCCATCCGCTCAAAATATACCTTGCAGGTTTCAATGTTTTCTTCAATCGGCTCTTCTGAAAGATCCAACATGTGGGAGCTGTAAAGCGCTTTTCCTGTTGCTGCAAAATGACGCTCTCCTTCTTCGAGCAGGCCGTCAATCCAGGGCAGCAATTTGCGGGCAGCATGGTCCGTATGCAAAATAACCGTTACTCCGTATGCTTCTGCCATGCGGTGAACATGGTAGGCACCGGAAATCCCTCCGGCAATAGCGGCTTTTTGGCCTTCGTTAGACAATCCTTTTCCTGCAAAAAATACAGAACCACCATTTGAAAACTGGATAATCACCGGTGAATTTAAATCACGAGCAGTTTCAAGCACAGCATTTACACTGTCAGTACCGACTACATTTACCGCTGGGAGTGCGAAATTGTGTTCGTTCGCATAGTTGAGGAGCTCCGTTACCTCGTCTCCTGCGAGAACCCCTGCTCTGAATTTCTGGTTGGCGTTGATCATATCAGAATATTTAAAATATTTCAAATTATGGGCCGAAGGTATTTAATATACCTGCTTATTCCAATTTCAAATTGCGAATGAACCAAAAAAATGCTGGATTTTTTATTAGTCGAACGAAAAGAGAAATTGGATAAAACAGCGATTGAAAAGGGATTCATTTGTGAAATCGACCAGACCTTTTCTAATTTGTGCCTCATCCACGTATAATTCATTTATTCATGCTTATCCGACCCCGAAGAAACCGCGCAACACAAGCCATTCGCGACATGGTGCAGGAAACACAAGTGCCTCTAAGCTCTCTCATATATCCTTTATTTGTAATGCCGGGAACAAGCAAGCAGGAAGCGATTGCTTCCATGCCAGGCGTATTCCGATTCAGCACAGAGTTGATGCTCCAGGAAATAGGAGAGTGCCTGAAGTTGGGCCTGCATTCTTTTATCCTGTTTCCGGCTGTTCCGGATGAATGGAAGGATTCCACGGCTACCTACGGATATGAGTCGGGAAATTTTTATGTCGAAGCGATCAGGCAAGCCAAGCATGCATACCCCGAAATTTGCATAACGACCGATGTGGCGATGGATCCCTACAGCTCTGACGGGCACGATGGACTGGTGCAGGATGGGCAGATTCTCAATGATGAAACCTTGCCCATTTTAGGGAAAATGGCTGTCTGTCAGGCAGAAGCTGGTGCGGATATCATTGGCCCATCTGATATGATGGATGGCAGGGTAGGGTATATCAGATCTGCGCTGGATGATGCAGGCTATACCCAAACCGGGATCATGTCTTATACCGCGAAATATGCCAGTGCATTTTATGGACCTTTTCGAGATGCGCTGGAGTCAGCTCCCAAATTTGGGGATAAGAAAACCTACCAAATGAATCCTGCGAATCGGATCGAAGCGATTATCGAAGCTGAGCTCGATGCAGCCGAAGGTGCTGACTTTCTTATGGTCAAGCCAGCCCTCTCATATCTTGACGTAATTCGTACCCTTAAGGATCAATTTACACAGCCGATCGTAGCTTACAATGTGAGTGGAGAATATGCTATGATCAAAGCAGCAGGGATACAGGGATGGCTGGACGAAAATAAGATAATGCAGGAAGTCCTGCTGAGTATAAGGCGTGCAGGTGCTGATCTGGTCATTACCTATTTTGCCAAGCAGTTTGCAGCACTAAAGGCTTGATCCTGAGTCGCCACACATTTGTTATAAACCTTTGGCACTGCATTTGCGCCCAATGAGGGTATATGCTTATTCTTGCTTTTTTCCATGCATTTACCCCACCTCAGATGTCTTACTACCAAATCTGCGAAATTTGCCAGTCGGGTAGTACCCATTACCGTCCAATTAATTCGACATTACATACTGTTTCCTAATGCGGAATTACTACCTTAGTCTTTTAACCAAAACTCAATGGTCATGATTCGATATTCAGCATTGCTTACGATTCTCCTGCTGTTAGGAGGGTCGAGCATGCAGGCACAACTCTCTCCTTATTACAGTTTCCAAGATGTATATAAGGACGGATTGGAACTGTATGAAAAAAGTCAATATGGCGCCGCTCAAAAACTATTTGATCGCTTTGTTCTCGCCGAAGAGCGCAAGCGCACAGAAGAACAAAACGATCTGTATGTAAACGCACGTTTCTATCAGGCTATGTCTGCTTATCATCTCGAAAGAGAGAATACGGAGGCCCTGATGGTGCAGTTTATGACAGCCTTCCCTACCAACACAAAGGCCAATCTGCTGCGCTATTATCAGGCGCGCTACTATTTTGACCGCAAAAAATACAGTCAGGCACTCGATCCCTTGCTCATTAGCTACACTTTCACGGGTACTTCCCTTGGAAAAGAGCGATATGACGAGTTGGAGTTCATGCTCGGTTACAGTTATTACCTCTTAAATAAAAACGATAAGGCATTGCCTTATTTCACCTCATCCGGCAGCAGGCCGAATGCTTATCAGGAAGATTCCCGATACTATCGGGCATTGATCCTCTATAAAGATCAGGATTTTGAAGAGGCATACACTTCCCTCAAAGAATTAACTTCCTCGCAGAAATATGGGCAGGAAACCCAGATTTACCTGGCGAATACACTCCTCAAGCTCAAGCGAATGGATGAGTTGTATGTCCTGGCCGATAAATTAGCTGCAAACAGACCTCGAAATCAAGATCCACAAGTCTATTTTATTGTTGCCAATGCAAGTTATGAGCGGGAAGATTACCCACGTGCAGCCCAGTATTTTCGCCAATTTGAAGAGAACCGTGGCAAACTCAACCGCACAGGTAATTTTCGCTATGCATACTCTTTGTATCAACAAGGAAAATATGAAGACGCAATCCCGATGTTCCAGCGATCTCTTTCCAAAAGCGATACATTGGGCCAAACTGCTTCATACTATCTGGGGTTTTGTTATCTGGAAATAAAAGATGAGTCCAGCTCAAAATTTGCCTTTAAAAAGGCCGCAGACGCCATAGGAGATGTGAATTCATCGATTACAGAAGATGCTTTGTACCAATATGCGAAAGTAGCTTTTTCCACCCAGGATTATGACGAGTCGCTACGCGCACTACGTAGATTGGAAGCCAATTACCCATCTGCAGAATATGCGAGTGAGGTTCGTTCCCTCATTGGCGAAATTCTTTTATATTCCAAGAATTATCCGGAAGCGATTTCTTACCTGGAATCTGTTCCCCGAACCAACCGCCGTTCGAGAGAGGCCTACCAGACTGCTTGTTATTATTATGCATTGCAGCTATATGAAGATGAGCAATTCGGTAATTCGAATGTCTATTTCCAAAAAGCGATAGAAAATGATATTGACAGGGATGTGGCGTTATCGGCACGTTACTGGATGGCTGAATCCCGATTTCGACAAGGGAATTATGATCAGGCACGGGCAGGCTTCACTTCTTACCAGCGGCAGTCTTCTGCGCGGTCAAATGAATACTTCGCAGATTCTCATTTCGGATTGGGCTGGTGTTACTTTAAAGAGAAGCAATACACTTCTGCAAGGTCCGGTTTTGACCAGTATATCTCCCTTCGAAATCGGCAGTCCAATCCACAGCTGTTGGTGGATGCGCATCTGCGTGCGGGGGATTGTATGTTTTTGCAGCGTAAATACCCTGCAGCAATTGAGTACTATGACAAGGTAACCAAGGTGCGCTACGGTCAACAGGATTATGCCTACTACCAGATTGCCGAAAGTAATTACCGACAGGGCCGTTACAGTTCTTCTGTAAACATTTTTGATCAGATGGTCAACAATTTTCGGGACTCGAAGTACAGGGATGATGCGCTGGATCGGATGTCCGAAATCTATGCTACCTGGATCAAGGACAATAATCAGGCTGCCAAGTATGCAAAAATCCTGGTGCAGGACTACCCTCGAAGTCCATTGGCAGCCAATGGGTATAACCGCCTCGCCCTGGTTTCCTATAATTTGGGGAATGAGCAAGCGGCTATCAACTACTTTAAAAAAGTCTTGTCCGATTACACGTTTGACAAGAAAAACAGTCAAATCGCGCTAGATAATCTTTCCAGTCTGTTGCCTGCGGGTGAGTTTGATCGGGTATTGGCCGATTACCGAAGCAAGAATCCCAAGGTGGATGAAGGCGTAGCCGATTTGTCTTTTAATCTGGGAGTAGACCGGTATTACTCAGGCAACTACAGCTCGGCGATCACACAGTTTAGCAACTACATCAATGATTTCAAAAATGGCCCTAACTATTTTGAAGCCTTGTTGTATCGCGCCCGTTCTTATAAATCCACTGGTAATGCAAATAGGGCATTAGGAGATTATCAGCGGGTTTACAGCGGAACCGTAAAAAATTCATTTACCCATGTAGCACTGTTTGAAGCAGCAGAAATGAAGTTTGAGCAAAAGCAGTACATGGGTGCGCTGGAGTTGTACCAGCAATTGGAAAGTACTGCGGAGAATCTTGAGAACAGAAATCTGGGAATATTTGGGGTAGCAAAAAGCTATAAAACCATGAGTAATTACCAGGAAGCTCAGCGGGCGCTTGAAAAAATAGCCAATAATCCGGAAGTCAACGAAACCTCACGGGTTCAAGCTCAGGTTGAAATTGGACACTGCTTATATCTCTTGCGAGATCTGGCAGGTGCAATGGAGGCCTTTGCTAATATTGAGCGGGATTACAAGAATGCATTCGGGGCAGAAAGTCAGTATATGATTACCCGTATTCTGTATGATTTGGGTCGATACGCTGAAACTAAAGAGGCTGGTATTTATATGAAAAGTGAGTATCCGACCTTTAATTATTGGAAGGCAAATGCATTCCTTTTTGTAGCGGAAGCCAATTATAAATTAGGGGAGACTTTTCAGGCAAAAGGCGTATTAGAAAGTCTTATCACAGAAGCCGCCTTTCCGGATATACAAGAGGCTGCCAGCAAGCGCCTGAAGGAAATTGAAGCAGAGGAACAACAAAATGAATCATCCATAATCCTGGAAGACGATGGCAAGCGGCCAGACGGGAATGAATGATGAGGCGTTTTCTGTAGCAGTGTTATTTCCTAAATTTTAACAACCATGTACTACTTAAAATATATTTTTCTACTTGGACTGCTTGCCTTTGGAAGCAGCACAGTATGGGCACAAGACCCATTAGGCGGTAAAGATACCCTTACGCTCGAAAATGATCGAATTGAGGATGTAATAGAAAGCGAAAAGCCTAAACTGAAGCTTCCTTATCAGCAGATCAAGAAAGGCGATGTTACGGATATTCAATATCGATCCAAGCAGTTTCCAGTAGATACCGATTTTGAACCTGCTCCACCACGTGCCCGAAAGTTAGAAGAGGTAGAAAAAGAAGACTTACCAATAGGCTTCCTGAAATTGGGTATTAGTCGATTTATCACTCCCCTGGCTCAGTTGTATCTCAATAATGAGCGGGAAGGGGAGTATGATCTTGGCTTTAATTTCAATCACCATTCTGCTCATAATGACAAAGTGGAATTACGTCGGTTTCGACAAAATTCAGCTAACCTGGATGGCACCTATTTCATGGGAGACAATCAGGCCAAGGGACATTTGAATTTTTACAACACTACCTATTTCAATTATGCGGATAGCGTAGCAGGCGCCACACCTGAAGCACGGGAGGATAGTCTCAAAATGGGGTTTAGCCGGCTGGCAATAGGGGGGAGTCTCCTAACTTCATACAATCCCGAAATTGAATATGATTACGACCTCTCAGCAGGAGTTCGATACTATGGCGATCGAAGAAAAAATAATGAATTTCATTTGGTTATCAATCCCAGCGGTGGATACACGATAGAGGAAAGTTTCAGAATTGGCCTCTCTACAAATTTCACATTTGTTCGGGGGGATATTGCAGGAGATGGACAAAGTCGGATATTTTTTGAAGCATTTCCAAATATCAGCTACAAAAGCGATGTCTTTACTGCATCAGCTGGAGTGGTCTATAATGCCTTTAACAATAATTCTGATACGAGTTCCTTCTCCAATTTTGGGCCCAAAATTGAGGTAAGCGTAGCACTTCTGGAGGAGTTTAATATATTCGCTGGCTATTCGACAGGGATGAAGCACAATCATTATTATGATATGATATTCGAAAATCCTTATCTCGCCAACAATGTTCTGATCCGTCCAACCGTTGAAAAGATGAATGTCTTCGGTGGATTGCAGGGAAGTCTGGGGCAAAAGGCAGACTTTACTGCGAAAGTGTACTACAAAAGAATTGAAAATCCATTGATTTATGCCATTCAGGATAACAACGTCTATTTTGACGCCTTATATGATTCGTTAACAAAAGTATTCGGGGTTCACCTGGAAATGAATTACGATATCGCAGAGGAAATAAGAGTGGGAACAGCTTTGAGTTATAACAATTACAATACTTCAACTGTAGTAGAGTATTTTCATGCCAGCCCTGTTCGGTTAGATATATATGGCGCCTATACCTGGGAGGAAAAACTGACCCTCAGCGGAGAGTTGAATTTGTTCGGCCCAACGCCATTTGCTGTTGATGAGAATGATGAAATAATTAATCGGGATATTTTTGCAGGCGTAAATCTTTCTGCTGATTATAGAATTTCTAATCGATTTTCTGTATTTTTAGCATTAAATAATATTTTGAGTACTAATTATCAAAGATGGTATAATTATCCTGAGCGGCCTATTGATTTTCAGGGAGGACTAACTGTAGCATTTTAAGTTTAGGCTCGAATGAAGAACCGAAATATCGATATATACCTGCGGACCGCATTCCGGGAATTAGATGCGTTTTCGATACCGGATGTTGGAACGTTCCGTAAAATATATCGTTCGGCAAGCGTATCCGATGAGCGGGATACCGTGCATCCACCCGTTATTGAAATTGAGTTTGAAGAACTCGTTCATGAATCATTACTGCTAACCCGGTACTTAAAGGATATTATTCAGCTACCATCAGGAGAGTCCAATCAAATTGTAAGCGCGATTCAGCAAACCATTATTTCGGATTTAGCGGAAAATCAGCGTTTTGAAATTACGGATATTGGGTCTCTCAAAAAAGGAGATTCGGGTGAAATATGGTTCACTCCTGAAGATCAGAAAAAGAGTCTGTTTTCAACAGATTTTTTTGGACTGAAACCCGTGGTGCTTACGGGTGCTCCTGCCAGCAATGTGTTGGCTACCGAAGCACCAGACAATCTGAGTCCTATGACAAAGACTGAAAAAACTAGAAAAAAAACACTTGCTGGCTCTATTGGTTGGAAACCCGTTTTGGTAGTGGCCTTGTTCATTGCCCTTGGAGTTATTCTGATACAAAATGGCCCCTTTATCACAGGCCCTGAAGAATTTTCTGAGGAGACGACTGTTAGTGAAAATAGACCACAATCTAATACGGGGATAGCTGCCGGAGCTACCGATACAAGCGAGATGCCGCTGGCAGAAGCAGAGTCAATTCCTGATGAACCTGTGCCAGGCACTATTCGGACGGAAGACGATTCTATAGAAGGGGAAGGGGAGGCAGAAGCCCCTGAATTAATCGCTGAAGGAACCCGACCAGGCTTAGCACCTGCCAATCTCCCGCAAGCAGAGCAGCCTTCAACAGAAGCAGAGGGAAGTGCCCCTACCGCAAGAGAGGTAGAAGGCGGGACTCGGGGCCAGGAGGCTTCCTCGCGAACAACTGACATCAGTGTGTTGGATACAGCCAAAAAAGTGGTAAAAAACACCCGGAAAACTGCTGTCGCAACTAAACCGCAGGTAGCTGCTGAAACTGCCCGTAAAAAAGCTACGACCGAGACGAAAATAGAAGCCTATCACTTAATTGCTGGTAGTTTCTCATCTTCCAGGACCGCTGCTGCATTTGTAAGAGAAATGGAGGCTGCTGGCAATCAAGCTATCATCTTATTCCCGCCAGCTGGATCTGCTCAAAGTTATCGGGTCTCTATTTTTAGTGCTCGCAATCGTCAACAAGTTGATGCCTATAATAGCATGCTCAAAAGCAGTGGAAAGAAAACGGGCTGGATTTATGCCAAGCCCTTAAATTAATATTCACAAAAGGATACAACACCCATGATAATCGCACAAAAATACCCAAGACTGATGATCGCCACTTTTGCAATCGCAGTATTGATATTGAGTGGTACGCAAAAGACATTTGCCCAGACTGCTGAAAACAGTAAATTCTACTTGATTGCAGGAAGTTTTCACACCTTTGAATCCTCTCAGGAAGCACTTGAGGAGTTGGAAGATGAGGGGTTTCAGCCCGTGATTTTGTTTCCTAAAAATGATGCAAAAAAACTCTATCGCGTTTCCATTTATCAAGCCAATAAGCGAAATGAGGTCAGCAAATACCAGGCACTACTCAAAGGGCAAGGGAGAAAGGCTGGCTGGATATATGAGGCAAAAGAGGATGCGGGTTCTTCCGGAAGCATCAGCAAAGTTATCTCCATTCCAGATACAGCGACTGCTATGCATTACCTGATTGTAGCAAGTCTCAAAGGCTATAATGAAGCATTGCAATCGGCTTCCGAGCTGAATAAAAAAGGATTTGAAAGTGAACTATTGTTTCCAGAAACAGACGGAGGGATGTACAGAATCTCTGTTTACAATGCAACCGATCGGGAAGAGATAGAAGCTTATGCGACCATGCTTAAGCGTCAGGGAAGAGAAAAAGGCTGGATTCA
>CAYGTH010000087.1:0-5580 GCA_964352745.1 uncultured Bacteroidia bacterium | reverse complement strand
TCTGTATTGATTTGACGAAAAGCGATCATGTCAAAATCACCATTCTCGGTTGGCATTCTGACCGAAATCTGCCGTTCGATCAGGGATTCATGTTCCAGCCGGTATCGAATCAGGTCCTCAATGGTGATCAGCTTCAGGTCAAACTTATCCGCAACTGCCCGAAGGTCTGGTAGGCGGGCCATGCTCCCATCTTCATTCATGATCTCTACGATCGCAGCAGCAGGCTCTACGTCAATTAATTTGGCCAGGTCAATTGCAGCTTCCGTATGTCCTGCCCTGCGCAATACACCACCTGCTTTGGCTTTTAAGGGAAAAATATGTCCTGGTCGGGCAAAATCTTCCGCAACTACATCGGGATTGATCAATGCTTTGATTGTCTTTGCCCGATCAGTAGCCGAAATGCCGGTTGTTACGCCATCCTTGAGATAGTCGATCGACACGGTAAATGCGGTCTTATGAAGTTCCGTATTGTTCGTAACCATCATATCGAGCTTCAACTCCTCACAGAGATTTTCTTCGATTGGCGTACAAATCAGACCGCGACCATGGGTAGCCATAAAGTTGATGGCCTCGGGGGTAACATGCCGCGCTGGGAGAATGAAATCCCCTTCATTTTCCCGCTGATTGTCATCCGCGACAATTACCATTTTTCCCTGTCTGAGGTCTGCCAATGCAGATTCTATAGTATCTATTTTAATATCACTCATAAATTATCCTTCCGTTGATGCAAAGGTACGATTATTATATAAAGCCCGAATGCTTCATTTTGTTTGTTCACATTACGCGACGAGGGAGTGTGGGTTTTGATTTTAGGGCTCCAAGGCTTTAAGCATACTCTTGAGCAAAAGGCGTGCATTGGGACCTTCATTAAAAATTAAGTCCAAAATTGATAATCCAGGCACAAAGCCCTCAAATACCTGGGGGTAGGGAAGGGGCTGAAACCAGGTGGGGAGATGCTCGCCGGTTGGGTCAAATGCGTCCCGGTAATCTGTTTGGTAGGAATCTGGGGCGAGATAGGATTCACTTAACTGGATTTCGGGACTCATTTGCAATAATGCTAATATCCAGTGCAGGGCATCAAGGTGAAAAGTCAATAAACTTGCTTCATGGCCCTGATAGAAAGGGCGGAGCCGGGGTTCATAATATTCAAAATAGGGCGCAGCGCGATAGGCGCTCTCGATACTTTTCCAGTGCTGTTTGTGCCAACCATCCTGATAAGCAATTCGCTTATCAGCAATCGCTGTTTTGGAACCCGTGCGTTCCAGCGGAATAATTAAAGGCAAAACCCGATTGGCGGCTCGAATCCGCATCCGATTGGTGTACCGTTGTTTTCGGTAATGCTGCGATACCTCAAGGTGTAGCGTACTTTCTCGCTGTGCAGCGACAAACCAGGGAATGGGCGGGAAATATTGAAGTGGAAACACCTTCACAGGGGCCTGTTTTCCTGCAAAATTACAATATGATCACCAGAATTGCGTAACTGAGGCAAGTCTATGATTGGGAATTTACTCTGTCGATTTTGTATTTTTGAGAATTCCTGGACTGTTCTTACTAACAAGAACCCTTAATTAATGATTATGAAGCGGTTATTTCCGGCCTTATTAATGGTGGCGATGAGCATGAATGTGCTGATTGGAGCCGACCTTAGCTACTTTTTGGATATTTATCGTTTTCAAACTGTGCAAGGCACAGAGGCATACGCGGAAATATTCATATCTGTTGATGGAACTTCCGTGCAGTACAAGCCCGTTAAAAAAAATAAGTTTCAGGCAAGTATCAATGTAATTATAGAAGTCCTCAAACTCGAAGGCAATGGGGATTCTACTGTTATCTTTAGTGATAACTACAACCTGCTCAGCCCGGAATTAGTGGATACTACCCTCGATTCCCGCAGGCAGTTTTTTCTCAATGTTCAGCGAATAGGTTTCGAACCCGGGACTTATTTTGTTCAGGCGATAGGTCGTGACAATAATCGCGAAAATGGTAGGAAGATCATGGCAACAAATGAATTCCTGATGGAGGCCCCCACAAATACGGAATTCAGATTCAGCGATGTCGTATTCGTGGATAGGATAGAAATGAATAAATCAGAAGAGGCTAAGCAAAATCCTCTCTACAAACGTGGTTACATTGTAAAACCCATGGTAACCAATGGGGCTTTTGTGAATGCCGACACGCTCTATTTTTATGTGGAGTTGTACAACGCCAAAAAGCTGATCAAAGATCCTACATTTTATTTGCAAGCCCGCATCAAGCAGGGAAATCAAATCCTGTTTGCTTACGAAACAAGCGCATCTCGAAACCGGACACAGCCCTTCAATATAGATTTTGAAACCATTGATATTCGCGATTTGCCTTCTCAAACCTATTACCTGCAAATCGATATTCTTACAGAGCAAAATCAGATTGTCAAAACGACTTCCAAAAAGTTTCATGTATTTAACTCTAGGGTTGAGCCTGCGTTTGATGATTATGTTGCCGTCAACTTGGAGGCGGAATTATTCTCCAAGTATTCTGAGGAAGAACTGGATTATTACCTGAATACGCTGGTTCATACGAGTACGGAACAGGAAATCAGATTCCGAAAAGCACTGGAAAATCACCAACAAAAGAAAAACTACCTGTACACCTACTGGGAAAAACGGAAAAGCCAGGAGCAATCTGTTTCCAGCCTGTGGGCCTGGCACACTTCAGCTTTACAATATTCCAATCAGCATTTTAAGTCTTCCTTTAGAGCGGGCTGGCAAACAGACCGGGGGCGTGTATTTATGAAACATGGTATCCCGAGTGATGTAGACCGCTTTCCTTCCAGTTCAACAACGGTTCCTTATGAAATCTGGCGATATGATCGTTTGGGAAATCAGACCAATGTCATATTTGTATTCTACAATCCAGACGTAACGATGGATGAATACCCGCTGTTGCATTCTTCTAAATATGGAGAGAATAATAATCCAAACTGGAAGCGACAATTGGTCTCTCGGGGACATTTGCCGGAAACTATTGATTTTGAAAATGATAGGATCAATCTACCCGGGGTGGAGTTTGATCGGGGGAATAATTAAAGTAGATGGCTAAAGTTGTCCCATTCGGCTGATATCTGTATTTTTGAATTCAATACATTAATGATTAGCATATGTTCAACATGGGTGATATGATGGGAAAGATCAAAGAGATGCAAGAGCGCTTGAACGAAACCAAAGAGCAGCTTGATGGCATTATCGTTGATTCTGAGGCGGGTGGGGGCATGGTGCGCGTAACCGCCAATGCCAACCGGAAAGTGCTGAAAATCGAGATCGATCCGGATATTGTAGATAAAGAAGATTTGGAAATCCTCCAGGACCTGGTCGTAGCAGCGGTAAATAAAGCGATGCAACAGGCCGAAGACAGGGGGAAAGAGGAAATGCAAAATGCTACCAAAGGCTTTTTGCCCAATATCCCCGGACTCGATTTAGGGAATTTCGGTATCTCATGAAGCAGGTTACGGTCCTGATTTTAAATTGGAATGGAAAAAAATGGATGGAGCAGTTTTTGCCCTCTGTACTTTCCTCGACCTATCCTTCCCTGGAAATCGTAGTAGCTGACAATGGTTCCACCGATGATAGCCTTGCCTTTTTAGCTGCGAATTACCCCAGTATTCGCACGATCGTGTTTGAAGAGAATCATGGCTTTACAGAAGGCAATAATCGCGCGGTAAAGCAGATTGATTCCCCCTACATTGTCTTATTGAATAATGATGTAGAGGTTGAATCCGGATGGATTGAACCTTTGGTAGCCATCATGGATGCCCGGTCGGAGGTAGCAGCGGTACAGCCTCGCATTCGGGCCCAGCTAGACAAATCCTCTTTTGAATATGCCGGAGCAGCCGGGGGCTATATCGATCGATTTGCCTATCCCTTTTGCCGGGGTCGAATATTTGATACCCTCGAGCAAGATGAAGGTCAGTATGAATCAGTAGCGGAAATATTTTGGGCCACCGGTGCCTGCTGTATGATTCGCAAAAGTGTCATTGAGAAAATCGGCCTCTTTGAACCGGCCTTTTTTGCCCACATGGAAGAAATTGACTTCTGCTGGCGGGCCCAAAACGCAGGCTATGCTATCATGTGTGAGCCTGCGAGTGTCGTGTATCATGTGGGCGGCGGTTCCCTGCCCCAGGGAAATCCCCGCAAAACCTTCCTGAATGTACGCAACAGCCTGGCGATGATGTATAAAAACCTGCCAACCCGAAACCTCTTTCCCCGCATCTTTATGCGATTGGTTTTGGATGGGGTATGGGGCATTCGCGCCTTATTCAGCTGGGAATGGGGCACCATCTGGGCCATCATTCGGGCTCATTTCGACTTTTATGGCAAGCTTGGTTTGTGGCAACAAAGACGAAATGAGTTGCATGCAGAAAAGGATCCCCAATTGCCTGTAACAGGCTATTTCTCAGGCAGTATAGTCTGGGAATATTTTGTGAAAGGAAAGAAAATATTCCGTAAGTTGAAGTTCAGCTGATTTGGAAACGTCAAAATCGATTCTGAGTTTAGCATTTGTTGCACTCATTATTTCCAGCTATGAAATCTTCAACTAGCTTTTTTTCAATGAAACACCTTGGTTTTTCAGTTTTGTTTTCACTCGCCCTGATAGGGGGGATTGCAATCCTGAGCGGGTCTACTGCCCCAAATCCCCATGCTACGGCACCATTATCGGACGAAGGAATGTTAGGCGAAATTAGAATGTTCGCAGGTAATTTTGCACCCCGATCCTGGGCCAAATGTGAAGGACAATTGCTCCCAATCTCCTCTAACCAGGCATTGTTTTCCATCCTGGGTACAACCTATGGCGGAGATGGCCGGACTACGTTTGGGTTGCCAGATTTGAGAGGCCGTGTAGCGCTGGGCCCGGGAACAGGACCTGGTTTACCCAATGTACGACTGGGGCAGAAAGCAGGAAATCTGCAAACAAGCCTTAAGAGCAGTAAGATGAGCGTGCATAAGCACAAGGATAGCAATGGTGTAGCCACCTCAGCGACATCCGTTACGACTTCGACTTCTGTACCTACGGCGCAGCCCTCGGTCGCAGTGAATTTTATTATTTGCACACAGGGTATTTTTCCTTCCCGGAATTAATATTTCAGGCCCGGTTCTTAATGATCGGGCCTGATAATAAACTGATGCCTTATCATTATTTACTGGCCCACATAATCGTTCAGGAATTGCATCCATGGAAAAGACACAAATGATGAGATCATTGTCAACTGCTGTCCTAAGTATGCTCCTGCTACTAGCGATTTCTTGTGGCGGAGATTCGATCCCCGCCTTAGTTGACCAATGCCAGGAAATTTCAGGGGATCCGAATCGAAAATATCAGGTCCGACATTATCCGGCGTATGCCCATCCCTGCTTTAATCCCCTCAATAATGATGAATTCGTGTATTTCAAGTATAAAGGAGACTGGGTAGATGCCGAAATGCGAATTCATAACCTGATTAACCATCATGATACCCTCATCTATCGAGGTCCCCTGCACGCCAAACCCGATTGGGGGGCGAAAGGCTGGATATTGTTTAACCAGTTTGACAATCAAATTTGGAAAATC